>NZ_JABWQS010000015.1:0-119721 GCF_014268545.1 Pseudomonas sp. SWRI81 | reverse complement strand
GGAATAGCTCAGTTGGTAGAGCACGACCTTGCCAAGGTCGGGGTCGCGAGTTCGAGTCTCGTTTCCCGCTCCAATTTCACAAAAACGCCGATCAGTGATGATCGGCGTTTTTGTTTGTGCGCGTTTTGTGGCCCAAGCAATGACTGTAGCGCTATTTCATGCTTCCAGATCCCCTAACGGTAGATGTGAAGTTGGACCAAAGGATGTTTTGCTCTTCGGCAATTCTCGAGGGAACCGCCCCGTCGCCCATCTGCTCGCTTGCGCTCAATTCCAGCATTTGCGAGCAGGCGATTGGAACCAGATCGAGCGACGTGGGGGCAAGAGATCGGGCGGGACTTCCAGCCCGATCAGCGTACATCAGAGGGTCAAAGCAAAGAAACGAAGCCGTAAGCATGATCAAACACAATCATACCGCTGCGGGATTCTGCTTCTCGGGGTCGATACCATAAAGAACAATCGCCTCGGCCACTTTTTCCCGTGCTATCGCTCCGTCATCGGCCAGCGCCTTCAAAGCCGCCAAGGCAATGAAGTGGCGGTCCACTTCGAAGAACCGACGCAGCGATTCGCGGGTGTCCGATTGGCCAAAGCCGTCGGTGCCCAGGGCCACGAAGCGTCGATTGGGCACGAACGGGCGGATCTGGTCGGCGAATATTTTCATGTAGTCGGTCGCGACCACCACCGGACCCTGTGCACGCTGCAGGCAGCTTTCTACATGGCTGATGCGAGGCGTCTGTTGTGGGTGGAGCAGGTTCCAGCGTTCGGCATCCTGGCCGTCGCGACGCAGTTCGGTCAGGCTGGTGACGCTCCAGACGTCACTGCTGACGCCAAAGTCGCGCTCCAGCAACTGCGCAGCGGCAACGACTTCCTCCAGAATCGAACCACAACCCATCAGTTGCACGTGCTGGCTTTCGGGCTGCGCAGGGTGGCGAAGCCGGTACATGCCTTTGAGGATGTCCTGCTCGACACCTTCGGGCATCGGCGGATGGGGATAATTTTCGTTGAGCAGCGTGATGTAGTAATAGATATCCTCGTTCTCGACATACATCCGCCGCATCCCATCCTGGATGATCACCGCGAGCTCGTAGGCGTAAGTCGGGTCGTAGGACACGCAGCAAGGGATGGTGGAGGACAGAACATGGCTGTGGCCGTCGTCGTGTTGCAGACCTTCGCCCATCAGGGTGGTCCGGCCGGATGTCGCGCCGAGCAGGAAGCCACGGGCGCGGGCGTCACCTGCCGCCCAGGCAAGGTCGCCGACGCGCTGGAAGCCGAACATCGAGTAGAAAATGTAGAAGGGCACGGTCATCACACCGTGGGTGCTGTAGGAAGTGCTCGCGGCGATCCAGGAGGAAATTCCGCCGGATTCGTTCAGGCCTTCCTGCAGGATCTGACCGTCTCGTGCCTCCTTGTAATAGCTTAGTTGGCCGGCGTCCTGAGGCGTGTACAACTGGCCGACGTGCGAGTGGATACCTATCTGGCGGAACAGGCTCTCCATGCCGAAGGTGCGTGATTCGTCGGGGACAATCGGTACGATCAGCTTGCCGATGTTCGGGTCCTTGAGCAGCGTACCGAGGATGCGCACGAACGCCATGGTCGTCGAGATTGCCCGCTCGCCGGTGCCCTTGAGCTGGCTGTCCAGGGTCGTCAGGGGCGGAATCTGCAAGGGCGCCACCGCACCGAAGCGCGCAGGCACGTAGCCGCCCAGTTGGGTGCGTCGGGCTTGCAGATAGAGGGCCTCGACGCTGTCGGACGCCGGTTTGAGGTAGGGCATGTCGCGCAGTTGATCGTCGCTCAGGTCCAGGCCGAATCGATCACGGAACGCCTTGACCGCATCGTCGCCCATTTTCTTCAACTGATGGTTGATGTTCTGGCCTTCACCGGCTTCACCCATGCCGAAGCCTTTCACGGTTTTCGCCAGAATGACTGTCGGTCCGCCAGTGTGGCGCATGGCGGCGGCGTAGGCGTTGTAGACCTTCGCCGGGTCATGGCCGCCGCGGGACAGTTTCCAGATGTCGTCATCGCTCAGGTCACTGACCAACTCCAGCAGTTCTGGGTATTTGCCGAAGAAATGCTCCCGCACATAGGCGCCGTTCTGCGACTTGTAGTTCTGATAGTCGCCGTCGACGCATTCCATCATCCGTTGGCGCAGCAGGCCGGTCCTGTCCTTCTCCAGCAGCGCATCCCAGCCGCTGCCCCAGATCACCTTGAGCACATTCCAGCCAGCCGCCCGGTACAGGCTTTCAAACTCCTGAATCACCTTGCTGTTGCCGCGAACCGGTCCGTCCAGGCGCTGCAGATTGCAGTTGACGACAAAGATGAGGTTGTCGAGCTTCTCCCGGCCCGCGAGCGAAATCGCCGCCAGCGATTCGGGCTGGTCCATTTCACCGTCACCGAGAAACGCCCAGACTCTACGCCCTTGATGTTCCTTCAGCCCGCGGTTTTCCAGGTAGCGCATGAACCGCGCCTGGTACGCGGCGGTAATTGGCCCGAGCCCCATGGACACCGTCGGGAATTGCCAGAACTCGGGCATCAGCCGTGGATGCGGATAGGAGGAAATACCGTCACGATCGGTTTCGCGGCGAAAGTTGTCCAGTTGCTCTTCACTCAGGCGTCCTTCCAGATACGCCCGTGCATAGATGCCAGGAGAGGAGTGGCCCTGGATATACACCATGTCGCCGGCGAACTGCTCGGTGCGGCCACGGAAAAAATGCTCGAAGCCGACGTCGTACAAAACCGCCGCCGATGCGTAGGACGCAATGTGTCCGCCCACGTTCGAATGTTTGCCGGCGCGCAGCACCATGGCCAGCGCGTTCCAGCGGATATAGGCATTGATCCGGCGCTCCACGGCCACGTCGCCGGGGTAGGGCTGCTGGCGGTCGACCGGGATCGTATTGACGTAGGGCGTCGTCACGCGTCCGTAGAAATCACCGTGACGGTTGGCGTCGAAATCAAGCATCTGATCGATCAGATAGTGGGCGCGAGGGCGTCCTTCGACATTCGCCACCGACTCAATCGATTCGAGCCATTCGCGAGTCTCTTGTGGATCCTCGTCAAGAAAAGCGGGTTGTTGTGCCATCGTTGTCGTCTCCTGGACATTGCAGCAGCACCGAGTCGTTTGGTGCCTGACGAAGGGGCGTGGGTCATCGCCAGCCTTTGAGTTTGTAGTTGCAATTGCAACTACGTGGAAGAACTTAGCCTGCCGTGCGTTACAATTGCAACTAAATCGATTTCATGAAAAAGGTGATGCATGTCTTCCAACGAGCCGGATACCTGGTTCAGATTCGTCAGGGCACACCGCTGCCTGATCCGCGAGATCGAACGCCGGCTGGCGGCCGCCGGGCTTCCGGCCTACGCCTGGTACGACGCGTTATGGGGGTTGGAAAGCGGCCCCGAAGGCACCCGGCGAATGAATGAACTGGCGGATGTGATGGCTATCGAGCGCTATAACCTCACGCGCCTGGTTGACCGCCTGGAGGCCGAAGGCCTGGTCACCCGCAGCCGCGCCAGCGATGACGGTCGCGGCGCGTATGCCAGTATCACCGAGCAGGGCAAGGCGCTACGCAAGAAAATGTGGGCGATCTACGAAGGCGCGGTGGACGAACTGTTCCTGTCGCAATTCGACGACACCCAGCAGCGGCTTTTCAGCGATGCCCTTGAGCGCGCGGCCAGCGCGGCGCGCAGCAGTGGGCGGGCGAAGTGAGGGAGCGTCTCATTGCAGCAGGTACCGATCCATGGCCTGCTTGATGAGCTCCTCGCTGATGACGCCTTCCTGAGCCAGAACCTGCAGGGCCAGCACCGCAATCCAGCGCTCATCCACCCGGCCCATAACGGACCCGATCGAGTCGGCACCGAGGGCCGCGAACCGTGACTTCACATGTGCACCGATCTGCTCGGCGACATGCCGGGCATATCCGGTCACGGCCACCACCGGCCAATCTTCGGTATCCATACAATCGAACAAATGCGCTGACCTGCGCGGCATCTGCGGATGCAGGCGATTCCAGCGGTGCGCATTGTCCGCATCGCGGGCCAGGCGGGTATAGCTGGGGCAGCTCCACAGTTCGCTGGCCACGCCCCAGTCTTCGCGTAGCAGTTGCGCCGCCGCCGCCACTGATTGCAGCGCTAGCCCCGCGCCGAGCAAGCGCACTTTTGGGTGCGCTGAATCGGTATCGATGCTGCTGAGCCGGTACATGCCCTTGAAGGCCTCGCTGGCGCTGAGCCGGTTGGTTGGAGCGATGAAGTCACTGGGCTCATCGTGAAGCGCCATGTAATAAAAACCGTCATTGCCTTCCACATACAAACTTTGCAAAGCCGCCAGGGTAATGGCCTGCGCTTCGGCGCCGCTGGCGGGGTCAAAGGGCAAGCAGTGCGCGTTAGCGACCAGCCAGAGTGGCACCCAGGGATGAGCCCCCTTGGGCCAGCGTGAAGGCAAGGTTTCGATGTCATTGCACAGAATGCCCCGATGGGCCGATTCATTGGAAAGCGCACACAACTCGGCCGATGTCGCCGAAGTGGTCAGGTACAGCAGCGGTTTTTCACTGGCGCGAGCTGTGGCGCTCAAACGCAGGGGCCAGGCGCTGACGCGGGTGTGGGCATTTGCCGTCTGGCTCTGCTTGTTGGAGCGGATGACCCAGATATGCCTGGCCGTTCCTGGATCCCTTTCGAGGCGATTGGCGATATCGATCATGGTGAGCAGCGGCGAGGAAGAACCCGCAGTCTGCTGCGTTGAAACTGTGCGGATCTTATCGATGCAGGCCTGAGCGGCCAGGCTGGTTTCTGGCGTTTTAGTGAAACTGGAAAAGCCGATCATTCCACAATCTCCGTACGTTCCGTCGTGCCTGCACCTTACTCAAGGCTTCAATATGATTGCAAGTGCAACGAAGTTAAATGTCGGCTGCAGGTGATCGACGCCCGACCTGCTCATGGGGGCTGACAGCCTCGACGCGCGCGTTTTGTGGAAGCAAAAAAAGGACCCGATGCCGGGTCCTTTCGTATGTTTAACCCGGTCACAAGCGACCGGGTTAAAACAGCGCATCAGAGCTTTGGCAACTGCCCGACACGTCCCA
Organism: Pseudomonas sp. SWRI81; assembly: GCF_014268545.1. Classification (NCBI taxonomy): domain Bacteria; kingdom Pseudomonadati; phylum Pseudomonadota; class Gammaproteobacteria; order Pseudomonadales; family Pseudomonadaceae; genus Pseudomonas; species Pseudomonas sp. SWRI81. Next base: position 114,658 of record NZ_JABWQS010000015.1, on the reverse strand, counting down.
TCATCTCCGTGACGATCTGCAGATCGAGCAGAAATTGCTCGACGGTTTTGAATTCGCCATCGGTGTGGCCGGTGTATTTGGCTTCAGGTCGCGCCAGGCCGAATTGCACGCCGTTCGGCAATTCGTGAACCGAAGTCGCGCCTGCGGAAGTACCGAATTCCGACTTCATGCCGAGGTTTTCGCTGGCCACGGCGAGCAGCGCCTTGACCCATTCACCTTCGGGGTTGCGATACATCGGTTCGGCCACCGAATAATCGAATGCCACCGCGACATTGGTCTTCTTGCTCCAGGCGTCCAGTTTCTCCGCGATCTCGGCCTTGAGCTTTTCCGGGGATTTGCCCTTCGGTACGCGCAGGTTCACCGCCAGTTTGAAAGCTTTGTCGTCCTCGCCGACATAGGTCAGCGAGGTGGTCAGTGGTCCCATGAACGAGTCGGAGAAGCCGACGCCGAGTTTTTTGCCCAGGTAATCCAGGCCCCAGTTGTCATCGGCATAACGCGCGGCATCGGTGAACTGGTTGTGCTTGAGCGCGACTTTGCCGTCCAGGCTGTTGATGAAACTCAGCATCCGTGCGACCGGGTTGACGCCGGACTCAGGTTCGGAGGAGTGCGCAGAAACCCCGGTGACGGTCAGTTTGACGTCTTTGCCGTCAACCTTTGCAGCGACTTCGAAGTCGCCGCCGTTGGCTTTGGCGTAGGCGTCGCCGGCTTGTTGCAGGCTGGCGGCCAGCTCGGCAGGCTTGTCGGTCACCAGCGTGACCACCGAAGCGGACGGAATCTGGTTGGTTGCCTTGCCGCCGGTCATCGAAACGATTTCCGCGCCGTTGCCTTCGCCTTTGCGTTTGGCAAAGTTGGCCATGACAGTGCCGTAACCTTTTTCAGCGATCACTACCGGATAGCCGCCGTCCAGCGCCATGTTGTACTTCGGCGTCGGGTTGCGCTCGAAGTAGTAGGGAATGGCGTCGCCGCTGGTTTCTTCGGTGGTGTCGACCAGCAGTTTGAAGTTGCGCGCCAATGGCAGCTCCTCGTCCTTGATCACCTTCATGGCGTACAGCGCGACGACAATGGCGTTCTTGTCGTCTTCGGTGCCGCGACCGTACATGCGATCGCCAATCAGCGTGACCTTGAACGGGTCGAGCCTGGTGCCGTCCTTGAGCACCCAGTTTTCCGGTGTTACTGGCACCACATCGGCGTGCGCGTGAATACCGACGACTTCGTTGCCTTTGCCGTCCAGAGAGATTTCGTAGACACGGTTATCGACGTTGCGGAATTTCAGATTGAAGGATTCGGCGAGTTTCTGAATCTCGCCAGCAATCTTGATGAATTCAGGGTTGTCGTGTTGCGCCACGCCGTCCTTGCGGAAGGTCGGAATCTCGACAAGTTGGCGCAGTGTTTCCAGCGCGGCCTTGCCGTATTTCACACGGGTGTAGATACCCAGCAGGCGATGGATTTCATTCTGCTGTTCGGCATTCAAGGTCTTGTTGTCGAGGAAGGCGCTGACGGACTGGTTGAGGTTGTCCGTTTTGGCCAGGTCGCTTTTCGCCAGGCTGCCGAGGAAGCTGCGGAAGTCCGCTACGGTCTTGCCGTCGAAGGATTTCAGGATCGCTGCGCTCTGCTCGGCAGTGATGTTGGCTTGGGCGGCGCTGGTAAACGCGGTGAGGCTGGCTAGGACCAGAGTGGCGGCGGCCAGTTTTTTCAGGGAAAAGACCATGTAACAGGCATTCCTTTGCTAGAGATTGGGAAAGTATGTCTGACGCTTGCGACAGAAACATTTTGCAACCTAACACCGTGAGCGGGTGAAGAGGGAGTCACAAACTTGATCTGTCGCACAGAAATGCAAAAGAGGCGCACAAATGAAAAAGTCCCGGCGGGGTGATGGCCGGGACTTTTTTGTGTGAGTTACATCGATAGCATCAGGCGTCCGGCAAACAGGATCAGAATGACGCCCATGCTGCGCTCGAACCAATGTCCGAGGCGCATAAACAGCAAACGCACTTGATTGCTGGAAAAAAACAGCGCGACGATCACGAACCACAGCGCGTTGACGAAACACATCCACAAACCATAGAACGCCTGGATCTGCAGCGGTGTGCTGGCGCTGATGATCGTGGTGAAGATTGCGAGGAAAAACAGCGTGGCCTTGGGGTTGGTCGCGTTGGTCAGAAAACCGGTGCTGAATGCTTTGAACAACGACTGTTCGACCAGCGGCTCGTCAGTGTTTTTTTCGCCTTCGATGCTGCTCTTCGGTTTGCTGCGGATCAGGCTGATGCCCAGATAAAGGATGTATGCGCCGCCGACCACTTTGGCCACCGTCAGCAGCCAAGGCGTGGTGTGCATCAGGGCACCGACACCGAGCAAGGTATACAACACGTGCACGGAAATCCCCGCGCCGATACCCAACGCGGTGCAAATTCCCACCAGTCGGCCGAAGCGAACGCTCTGGCGAATGGTCACGGCGAAGTCCGGGCCGGGTGCGACCACAGCAAGAAAGTGAATAGTTGCCAGCGCCAGAAACTCGCCCAGGTAGTTGGAAAACATGTCAGCTCCAGAAAGTCAGAGGGGAAGCATTGCCGCGATAGCCGACAAAGAAGGACAGGCTCAAGCGCGGGTCCGCCACGCCTGGGGTGACCGAGTGCATACGGCGCGAATTGAACATGATGAAATCGCCGGGCTGCGGTCGCACTTCGAGGGCGGGCGGCCCCAGCAGCGACGGCTCGATGCCGTAGCTGTCGCCACGCATTTCATCGAACTGGTCCGGGGTGATGTCGTCTTCCCACATCTGCAAGGCGCCGCCCTCGGTGGGCATGTTCAGGTAAACGTTGCAGGCGAACTGCGCTTCGAGGCTGCGCGCCTGGAAGCTGTCCGGTGCGTCTTTGGCGAAGATGTCGTGGTGGGCCAGAAAGCACACGCCGGGTTTGACTACGCGGGACAGGCCGACATACATCTTGCGGCCGTAGAGGTTTTCCAGGTGGGCACCGGCCGGCCATGATTCATCGAGCATGCAGCGCAGGGTGTCGACCGGGGAAGAGTAGGGCGCGCAGCGATTGCGCAATTCGGCGATATTGCGGGTGGCGCGTTCGAAGTAATCCTCGATCAGTAACGGTTGGTTTTCCGCCTCATAAAATGCCATGCCGATACGGCCGATACTCGGCGCGTTGATGTAGCCTTCAAAACCCGGCGCGAGAATCTTGTCGCCGAGCTCGATCGCCAGCGGCTCGGGTAAAAAGCTTTTGAGGCGGATGGCGAGGACTTCTTCGTTGGCCAGTTTTTTTATGCACGTCTCATCGAGACGCTCGACGTCTAGCATCATGGTTTAGGTCCATCTATCGATAGTCAACGGAACCTTCGAATGCGGCTCCCCCGGCGTCGGACGCTGCGCGGCGGCAGCGCCCGAAAAGCTCAATCCACGCTGTAGTGGACGGACAACGTGCCCTTCTTCTGCGAAAGGGACGCGATCGTGACTGTGCCCAATTCCTTCAGGCTGCGTACATGAGTGCCGCCACAGCCGTAGGCCGGCAGTTCTCCAAAACCGATTTCCCGCGCGCCTTCGCGCAGCGAGGTCAGGCGCGGCAGATCGTGTTCGATCCACTGCTCGATGCCGTGCTGGACGGCTTGCGCCTGTACTTCTTGCGCGGCATCGCCCGGTTTGAACTGGACGCGGCCTTCGTCTGGCCAGTGGTGCGCCTTGACCGGCGTCCAGCCCATGGCCTGAATGAAGTGACCGATCAAATGCCCCGCTGAATGCATGCGGGCGTTATAACGACGGCGCTCCTGGTCGACGCGGATCTGCGTCATGCCAAGGCTTACCGACCGATCGACGTAATGAATGATTCGCTCGGGATCCTGAACCACCCGCAGCACTTCGGCATCACCGATCCAGCCCGTATCGTAAGGCTGGCCGCCACCCTGGGGATGAAACAAGGTGGCGCGCAGCACCACGGCGAATTCGTTCTCGTAGGGTGTGCAGTCGAGGACTTCGACATTCGCCTTGAGGTCATCGCTATGGAAAAAAAGGCGAAGCGTCATATTCCATGCCCTGATTGAAGTTTCTATTTTTATTATATGAATCGTGCAATAACGTGATAATCCGTTCAAACATCAAAGGACTTGTGCGTTGTGAGCATCAATCTACCGCTGCCACTGCTGGGTGAAATGGCGATTTTCGTCAAGGTGGTCGAGACCGGCAGCTTTTCGGAAGCGGCTCGGCAGATGGGCTCGTCGCCCTCGGCGGTGAGCCGCAGTATTTCGCGTCTGGAAAAAGCGCTGGCCACCCGCTTGCTGCAGCGCACCACGCGCAAACTGCGCTTGAGTGACGGCGGGGAAGAGGTGTTCAAGCGCTGCCGGGAGATGGTCAGCGCGGCCCGTTCGGTGATGGAAATCAGTGGCCAGTTCACCCACGAAGCGGAGGGCCTGGTGCGCGTCAGTGTGCCGAAAGCGGTGGGGCGGTTTGTGGTGCATCCGCACATGCCGGAGTTTCTGCGGCGTTACCCCAAAGTGGATGTGGAATTATTGCTGGAAGATCGCGAGGTCGATTTGATTGACGATCATGTCGACCTGGCGATTCGCATAACCGATCGCCCCCCAGCCGGTCTGGTGGGGCGGCAGTTGCTGACCATCGACCATTTGCTTTGCGCTACGCCGCAATATCTGGCCGAACACGGTACGCCGACGCATCCTCACGATTTGCTCAACCACAGTTGCATTTATCTGGGCGAAACGCCGAGCGATGCGCGCTGGAAATTCAAGAAGGGCAGCAAAGCGGTGACGGTAGGTGTGCGTGGGCGATATGCCGCCAATCATACGGGCGTGCGGTTGGGGGCGGTGTTGCAGCATATCGGGATTGGCAGTTTGCCGTATTTCACGGCGCGTTATGCGTTGGAGCAGAAGCTGATTGTGCAGGTGTTGCCGGACTGGACGTTCCTTGCCTCTTACCACGGCGGGTTGTGGTTGCTGCATTCGCCGACGCGTTATTTGCCACCGAAGTTGCGGGTGTTTATTGATTATCTGGTGGAGTGTCTGGAGAAGGAGCCGACGTTGGGCAAGCCTGGGAAATCGGTTAGCGGGAGCAACGCGGCTGTGGCGTATGAGTTGCCTGAGAGTGAGGGATTGCTTTGAGTGTTTTTCTTGGTTTTGGGTGAATATCCGTTTCTGCGGTGACGGCTTCTTATGGTTCCGCTCTTACAGCGGGTCACTTTTGCAGACGCCCAAAAGTAACCAAAACGCTGGGCCCCGGCGTTCGGCCCGCTCGCTGGGGCTCGGGGTTCCTTCGTTTCGGGATCGATCCGGGCGCAGCGTTTCCGGTTTGCTTCGCTGCACCTCCTTCCGCTGTGTTCGACTGCGTCGAACGGTCGCTGCGCTCCCACGCCCGGATCAATCCCTACACTCAGCCTGCCGATGGGGCCGGCACGGCAAGATCAAAAGCTACTCGAGCTTGCGCTCATTGTGTTGAGTGGTTAAGAGCGGGCGGAGGGGCTTTTGATCTTGAAAAAAAAGCCCGCATGGGATCTCCATGCGGGCCTTTGATTGTGTGTTGAAAATCAGTGTTTGCTGTCCTGTGCGGACATGGCCATCAGTTGTTTTTCCTGGTTCCAGTCGAAGGGTTCGTCGTTCTGTTCGGCTTCGTAGCGGCGTTCTTCGAGGGCCTGGTACAGATCGATTTCTTCGTCGGACAGGTAATGCAGGCAGTCGCCTGCGAAGTACCACAGCAGATCGCGCGGGATCAGGTGGGCGATTTGTGGGTAGCGGCTGATGACTTGGGTGAGGATGTCCTGGCCCAGGTATTGGCTTTCGATAGGGTCGATCGGCAGGGAGGCCAGCAGTTCGTCGAAGCGCTCGAGGAACAGGGCATGGCTTTCTTCGGGTACCTGTTCGGCCTCACCTACGGCGACCAGGATACTGCGCAGGTGGTCGAGCAAAACAAGATGATCGGCAACGACGTTGGACACGAGATAAGTCCTCAAGAGCAAAACGGGCGCGGGAGTATAAAGCCCCCGCGCCCGTTTTTCATAAATAACCGCTAAACGTCAGCACGTCTCAGCGGATTTTTCCTTCGGCCAGCGCCAGCTCCTCTTTGTCGAAATCATCGACGTCGATCACTTTGCGGCGTGCCGCTTCGGCATCACGCAGGCTCTGCGCTTCCAGCGGTTGCAGCACGCCGGCTTCCAGTGCCGCGTCGATGGCGTGTTCGCCCGCAGTCGGTTTGACCTGACCGTTTTTCAGGGCGATGTGGAGTTTTTTGTGCAGCGGTTGTGCAGCATTCAGCAGATCGCTGGCGTGTTGCAAGGCACCCACCGCATCGTCCGGTGCTTGCGGGCGATAGCAGCCGGCAAGCAGTTCTTCCAGCGCCGGATCGCCCTTGGCGCGACCGATGACTGCCGCGACTTCGGCGCCAAGTTTGTCGGACGGGCCTTTGTGGCGACGGCCGAACGGGAACACGATGACGCGCAACAGGCAGCCGAACACTTTGTTGGGGAAATTGCCCAGCAGTTCGTCCAGTGCCCGTTCCGACTGGCCGAGGCTTTCTTCCATGGCCCAGCGGAACAGCGGCTCCATGTACGCCGGCGAATCCAGGTCGTGATAGCGCTTGAGTGCGGCGGAGGCGAGGTACAGGTTGCTCAACACATCACCCAGGCGTGCCGACAGACGTTCGCGGCGTTTCAGTTCGCCGCCCAGCAGCATCATGCTGAAATCGGCGAGCATGGCGAATGCGGCGGCCTGACGGTTGAGCGCACGGAAGTAGCCCTGGCTGATTTTGTCGCCCGGCGCATGTTCGAAGTGGCCAAGGCCGAGGTTCAGCACCAGCGTGCTGGCGGCATTGCTGACGGCGAAACCGATGTGCTTGAGCAGCAGGCCATCGAATTCCTTGAGCGCCTGATCCTTGTCTTCGCGCCCGGCGAGAGCCATTTCCTTGAGCACGAAAGGATGGCAGCGGATCGCGCCCTGACCGAAGATCATCAGGTTGCGCGAGAGGATGTTGGCCCCTTCCACGGTGATGAAGATCGGCGCGCCGTTCCAGCTGCGACCAAGGTAGTTGTTCGGCCCCATGATGATCGCCTTGCCGCCGTGCACGTCCATGGCGTGACTGATGCACTCGCGGCCGCGCTCGGTGAGGTGATACTTGAGGATCGCCGACAGCACCGAGGGTTTTTCGCCCAGATCCACGGCGTTGGCGGTGAGCATCCGCGCGGCATCCATCATCCACGCGTTGCCACCGATGCGCGCCATGGCTTCCTGAATGCCTTCGAAAGCGGACAGCGGCACATTGAACTGCTCACGAATCTGCGCGTACTGGCCGGTGACCAGACTGGTGAACTTGGCCGCGCCGGTGCCCACCGCTGGCAGCGAGATCGAACGCCCGACCGACAGGCAGTTCATCAGCATCATCCAGCCCTTGCCGAGCATTTCCTGGCCACCGATGAGGTAGTCCAGCGGAATGAACACGTCCTTGCCGGCGTTGGGGCCGTTCATGAACGCGGCGCCCAGCGGCAGATGGCGACGGCCGATTTCCACGCCGGCGGTGTCGGTCGGAATCAGCGCGAGGCTGATGCCCAGGTCTTCCTTATCGCCCAGCAGGTGGTCCGGGTCGTAAGCTTTGAACGCGAGGCCGAGCAGGGTCGCCACCGGGCCAAGGGTGATGTAGCGTTTTTCCCAGTTCAGGCGCAGACCAATAACTTGCTCACCCTCCCATTCGCCTTTGCAAATGATCCCGGTGTCGGGCATCGCGCCGGCATCGGAGCCGGCAAGCGGGCCGGTGAGGGCGAAGCAGGGGATGTCGTCGCCACGGGCCAGACGCGGCAGATAGTGATGGCGTTGTTCGTCGGTGCCGTAATGCAACAGCAGTTCGGCCGGGCCAAGGGAGTTGGGCACCATCACGGTGGAGGCAAGGTCACCGCTGCGAGTCGCCAGTTTCATCGCCACTTGTGAGTGGGCGTAGGCGGAGAAACCCTTGCCGCCGTATTCCTTGGGAATGATCAGGGCGAAAAAGCCATGTTCCTTGATGTGTGTCCACGCTTCGGGCGGCAGGTCCATCGACTGGCCGATCTGCCAGTCTGTGACCATCGCGCAGAGTTCTTCGGTCGGCCCGTCGATGAAAGCCTGTTCTTCTTCGCTCAACTGAACCTTGGGGTAGGACAGCAGTTTGTCCCAGTCCGGACGGCCGCTGAACAACTCGCCATCCCACCACACCGTGCCGGCATCGATCGCGTCGCGTTCGGTCTGCGACATCGGCGGCAGGGTTTTCTGAAACCAGTTGAACAGCGGCGCAGTGAAGTGTTTGCGGCGCAGGTCAGGCAGCAACAGCGGCGCGGCAACCACCGCCAGCAGGACCCAGAAGATGAACAGCAGCCAGCCCGGCGCGTGACTGAAAATCCCCATTGCCAGTAAATAGACGGCAACGATGCCCAACGCGGGCAGCGGGGCGATGCGTCGATGGGCGAGATACGCCACGCCGACGATCAAAACCAGTATCCACAACAACAGCATATTCAGTCCTCCGTGAACCAAGGCAAATCGACCCTCCAGAGCTTAGACGGCATCTGTAAAAGCGGGTGGTCAGAGCATGGTGATTGAAATCGTGGGAAACCCCGGATGGTTTTCGTAGGTTCGGTGGGCAACACGTGTGGGAAATCGTTCGTAGCTGCGCAGCTTTGCTTTCAGGTTTGGCCGAAACGTCGTTATCTCTGTGCTCAGGCTGTCGCTAGACTCGTGACTCATCCAGGAGATTGCCGCCATGCACGAGTATCTGAGCCCCGGCCGCTTCATCGATAGTGACCACCCGGCAGTGGTGGAGTTCGCCGAGCGGCATCGCGGCGCCAGCCATGATCCGCGTAAGCAGGCGATCAGTCTTTACTACGCCGTGCGCGAGGCGGTGCGTTATAACCCCTACACCTTCAGCCGGGATCCGCAAACCTTGCGTGGCAGCTACGCGCTGGCAGCGGGGGAGAGTTACTGCGTGCCGAAAGCCACACTGCTCGCCGGTTGCGCGCGGCACTGTGGAATTGCGGCGCGCATCGGTCTGGCCGATGTGCGCAACCACCTGTCGACGCCGCGTCTGCTCGAGTTGCTGAAAAGCGATGTGTTTGCCATGCATGGCTATACCGAGCTATTTCTCGATGGCCGCTGGGTCAAGGCCACTCCGGCGTTCAATCAGCAACTGTGCGAGTTGTTTAACGTTGAAGCATTGGATTTCGATGGCATCAACGACAGCGTTTTTCACCCGTTCAACCGTGACGGCGCGCAGTTGATGGAGTATCTGATCGATCACGGCCAGTTCACCGATGTACCGGAAACTTTCTTCTTCGAGCACCTGGAAAAGTGCTACCCGCATCTGTTCAGTGCGCAGTTGCCGGTCCTGCTGGGCGATATGCAGACGGATTTGAGTCGCACCTGATCCGGCGTATGCTGGCCGTCCACTCACTTGCAAAGAGGCGGTCATGCTGAAGATCTGGGGACGGAAAAATTCGTCGAACGTCAGAAAGCCCTTATGGGCTGCCGAAGAGCTGGGCTTGGCGTACGAGGCCATCGATGCCGGCGGCGCGTTTGGTGTGGTCGACACGCCCGAGTACCGGGCGATGAATCCGAATGGCCGGGTGCCGGTGATCGAGGATGACGGTTTCGTGCTGTGGGAATCCAACGCCATCGTCCGCTACCTGCTGGCCAAACATGCGCCGGACAGCGCCTGGTATCCGGCAGACCCGCAAGCCCGCGCCACGGCGGACAAGTGGATGGACTGGACCACTTCCAGCTTCGCCGGGCCGTTTCGCACTGTCTTTTGGGGTGTGCTGCGCACGCCTGCCGAGAAGCAGGACTGGAACGCGATCAACGCCGCGATCAAGGAATGCGATGAATTGCTGAACATGGCCGATCATGCCTTGATCAGCCAGCCTTATCTGTCCGGAAACGAGATTGGCATGGGCGACATCCCGTTGGGCAGCTTCATTTATGCCTGGTTCGAAATGCCCATCGAACGCGCCGCGCAGCCCCATCTGCACGCCTGGTACCAGCGCCTGAAGCAGCGTCCGGCGTACCAGAAGGCGGTCATGACCGCGTTGACTTGATAATTACTATCGACACACTTGACTGTACTTGTGCGGCGACGGCAAGCACCATTGCGCTTCGTGTCGCGGTTGTTTCCCTCGCCGCCCGCCCTTATTTATTCCTTTCCTTCCTTCTTGGTGCATAAATCAGATATGAGTTCCGCTCTGTCCATCCGGCAGCTAACCAAAACCTACGGCAACGGGTTCCAGGCCTTGAGTGGTATCGATCTGGACGTCGCCGAGGGTGATTTTTTCGCCTTGCTCGGCCCCAACGGCGCCGGCAAATCCACCACCATCGGCATCCTCTCGACCCTGGTCAACAAGACCAGCGGCACGGTGAATATCTTCGGCCATGACCTGGACAAGAACCCGGCGGCGCTCAAGCGCTCGATCGGCGTCGTGCCTCAGGAATTCAACTTCAACCAGTTCGAAAAGACCTTCGACATCGTCGTGACCCAGGCCGGTTACTACGGCATTCCGGCGAAGATCGCCAAGGAACGCGCCGAGCAGTACCTGACCCAGCTCGGCCTGTGGGACAAGCGCGATGTGCCGTCGCGTTCGCTGTCCGGCGGCATGAAGCGGCGCCTGATGATCGCCCGTGCGCTGGTGCATGAGCCACGTCTGTTGATCCTCGATGAGCCGACCGCCGGCGTCGACATCGAGTTGCGCCGTTCGATGTGGACGTTCCTCACCGAGCTGAACCAGAAAGGCATCACCATCATCCTGACCACGCATTACCTGGAAGAGGCCGAACAGCTGTGCCGCAACATCGGCATCATCGACCACGGCACGATTGTCGAGAACACCAGCATGCGCCAGTTGCTCAGTCAGTTGCATGTCGAGACTTTCCTGCTTGATCTCAAGGGCGATCTGTCCGCCGCGCCGCAGCTGGTCGGCTACCCGTCGCGGCTGGTCGATGCGCATACGCTGGAAGTCCAGGTCGACAAGTCGATGGGCATCACCGCGCTGTTTGGCCAACTGGCGCTGCAGAACATCGAAGTGCTGAGCCTGCGTAACAAAACCAATCGCCTTGAGGAGTTGTTCGTGTCCCTGGTGGAGAAAAATCTGTCGAAGGTGGCGGTATGAGTTCCGAGTTCGGTCCCAACCTTGTCGCCCTGCAAACCATCGTTTACCGCGAGGTCAAACGCTTCATGCGGATCTGGCCGCAGACGCTACTGCCGCCGGCCATTACCATGGTTCTGTACTTTGTAATCTTCGGTAACCTGATCGGCCGGCAGATCGGCGATATGGGTGGCTTCACCTACATGGAGTACATCGTGCCGGGGCTGATCATGATGTCGGTGATCACCAACTCCTACGGCAACGTGGTTTCCAGCTTTTTCGGCAGCAAGTTCCAGCGCTCGATCGAAGAACTGATGGTTTCGCCGGTGTCACCGCACACGATTTTGATCGGCTTCACCATTGGCGGCGTATTGCGCGGTTTGGCGGTGGGTCTGATCGTGACGATGCTGTCGCTGTTTTTCACCGATTTGCAGGTGCATCACCTCGGCGTGACCATTCTGGTGGTGGTGCTGACGGCGACGATCTTTTCGCTGCTCGGTTTTATCAACGCGGTATTTGCGCGTAACTTCGACGATATCTCGATCATCCCGACCTTCGTGCTGACCCCGCTGACCTACCTGGGCGGCGTGTTCTACTCGATCACCTTGCTGCCGCCGTTCTGGCAGACCGTGTCGCTGGCCAACCCGGTGCTGCACATGGTCAATGCGTTCCGCTACGGCATCCTTGGTGTGTCGGATATCCGCATCGGCATTGCCATCACCTTCATGCTGGTGGCGACGGTGGTGCTGTATCTCGGCTGTGCGCGATTGCTGGTGAGCGGGCGCGGAATGCGCACCTGATTTCACATCCGGTCGTGGCCATCGCGAGCAGGCTCGCTCCCACATTGGAATGATTTTCCCCGTGGGAGCGAGCCTGCTCGCGAAGGGGCCCATGCAGACACCACAAAACAAAACGGCCTCCCATTGCGGAGGCCGTTTTGCATTGATTCATTTCTGCCGACTTTTCTTGCGCCGCCGCCATTGCCGCGCCACCCACCAGCGCCAGTACAGCATCACCAGGCAATAGGCGAGGGCGCCCAGCACCAGGCCGACCACCACCGAACCCAGCAGAAACGGCTGCCACAACGTTGACAGTTCACCGCTGATCCATTCCCAGGTCAGCTCATCCGGCAGGTGCCGTGCGGGCACGTCCATCAAGAACGCGCCGGCCTGATAGGTGCAGAAGAACACCGCCGGCATGGTGATCGGATTGGTCAGCCAGACCAGACTCACCGCGATCGGCATATTGCCGCGCACCATCACCGCCAGCGCAGCCGCCACCAGCATCTGCGCCGGGATCGGCAGGAAGGCCGCGAACAGGCCAACCGCCATCGCCCGGGCGACCGAATGGCGATTGAGGTGCCAGAGGTTAGGGTCATGCAGCAACGTGCCGAGAAAGCGTAAGGATTTGTGTTCCCTGATGCTCGTCGGGTCGGGCATGTATCGTTTGAATAAGCGCCGGGGCATAAGGCTTCTCGGTCGGTTAAGGCGGCAAGTATGTCTGGATTCTACGAACCACCCATTCAGACTTTGTGACAATTGTTGACGGCGGACGTGCCCGGCACCGGCTATGCCTAGGTGGGGACTCTTAAGGACGGGCATATGCGCACAGGGATGATGGCGCTGGCAGTCGGTCTGCTGGCCCCGGTTTTCATGCCGGCGTTGCCGCCGGTCGGTTTGTTGGTGGTGCTGCCAGTGGTGGCGTTGATGCTGCTGCCCTTTCGCAGCTATCCATTGGCGTGTTTTCTGTTTGGCTTCACCTGGGCCTGCGTCGGCGCGCTGTGGGCGCTGAACGATCGCTTGCCGCCGCGCCTGGACGGCGAAACCCGCTGGGTCGAAGGGCGGGTGGTCGGCTTGCCGCAGAGCAGTGACGGCGTGGTGCGTTTCGAGCTGGCCGATGCGCGCTCACGCCATGCAACGCTGCCGTCGCTGATGCGCCTGGCCTGGTACGCCGGGCCGCCGGTGAAAAGCGGTGAGCGCTGGCGCCTGGCAGTGAAGTTGAAGCGCCCCGGTGGCCTGCTCAACCCAGACGCGTTCGATTACGAGGCCTGGCTGTTGGCGCAGCGCATCGGCGCGACGGGTACGATCAAGGACGGCCAACGCCTCACGCCAGCCCGCAATGCCTGGCGCGACAGTCTTCGTCAGCGCTTGCTGGCAGTGGATGCACAGGGACGCGAGGGCGCGCTGGCCGCGCTGGTGCTGGGCGATGGTTCCGGTCTCAGCCGCGAGGACTGGCAAATTCTGCAGGACACCGGCACCGTGCATTTGCTGGTGATCTCCGGCCAGCACATTGGTTTGCTCGCGGCCGTGGTGTATCTGCTGGTCGCCGGGCTGGCGCGCTATGGGCTGTGGCCGCTGCGCTGGCCCTGGCTGCCGTGGGCCTGCGGTCTGGCATTCGCCGCAGCGCTCGGTTACGGCTTGCTCGCCGGGTTCGATGTGCCGGTGCAGCGCGCCTGTGTGATGGTGGCGCTGGTGCTGTTATGGCGCCTGCGCTTTCGCCATCTCGGTACATGGTGGCCGTTGTTACTGGCATTCAACGGCGTGCTGTTGCTTGATCCGCTGGCGAGCTTGCGGCCTGGTTTCTGGCTATCCTTTGCTGCGGTGGCGGTGCTGATTCTCACCTTCGGCGGGCGGCTGGGCGCGTGGCGCTGGTGGCAGACCTGGACGCGCGCGCAGTGGTTGATCGCGATCGGGTTGTTCCCGGTGTTGCTGGCTTTGAGCCTGCCGATCAGCGTGAGCGGGCCGTTGGCGAACCTGCTGGCGGTGCCTTGGGTCAGCCTTGTGGTGCTGCCGCCGGCATTGCTCGGAACGTTGTTATTGCCCGTGCCCTATGTTGGCGAAGGGCTGCTGTGGCTGGCGGGCGGCCTGATCGACTGGCTGTTTATCGGGCTTGCGCTGATCGCCGGACAATGGCCGGCGTGGATACCCGCAGCCATTCCATTCTGGGCACTGGCGGTGGGCGGTCTCGGCGCGGTCTTATTGCTTTTGCCCCGTGGCGTACCGCTGCGCCCATTGGGCTGGCCGCTGATGTTGCTATTGGTGCTACCGCCCCGAGAACCAATAGAAGAAGGGCAGGCCGATATCTGGCAACTCGACGTCGGCCAAGGTCTTGCCATCCTGGTTCGCACCCGCCACCACGCGGTTCTGTATGACGCCGGCCCGCGTGTCGGTGATTTTGATCTGGGCGAACGCGTGGTGCTGCCTGCGCTACGCAAACTCAACGTGCAAAAGCTCGATTTGATGCTGCTCAGTCACGCCGATGCCGATCACGCCGGCGGTGCCCGGGCGGTGAGGCGCGGCTTGCCGGTGGCGCGGATCGTCAGCGGCGATCCGCTAAACCTGCCGGCGGAACTGAACGCCGCAGCCTGTGAAAGTGGCGAGCAGTGGCAGTGGGATGGCGTGCAGTTCCAGCTCTGGCAATGGTCGGACGCGGATGACAGCAATCAGCGTTCCTGTGTGTTGCAAATCGAGGCCAACGGCGAACGCCTGTTGCTCACGGGCGACATCGACACGCACGCCGAACGCCTCCTGCTCGGCAGCCCTCTGGCGGTGCCGACGCAATGGCTGCAATCGCCGCATCACGGCAGCCGCAGTTCATCATCGATGGCCCTGCTCAACGCGCTGCAAGCGCAATCGGTACTGATCTCCCGAGGCCACGGCAATGCCTTCGGTCACCCGCATCCGACCGTGCTTGCGCGCTACCGCAAGCAAGGCCTGCGCATCTACGACAGCGCCGAGCAGGGTGCCATTCATTTGCAACTGGGTCGCTTCAAACCACCGTGGACGATGCGTCAACAGCGGCGTTTCTGGCGTGATCCGCCTGCGCCCGGCCGTTGATCGGTGCCAGCATGGATGCCACCTCACGGTCGTCGGGGCAGCGGGTCTTAAACGCCAATCGGTATGGTAAAGTGGCGCACTTTTTCGAGGGGACTGTCACTGTGTGGGAATTGGTCAAATCCGGCGGCTGGATGATGTTGCCGATCATTCTGAGTTCCATCGCGGCCATGGCGATCGTCGCCGAGCGTCTGTGGACCCTGCGCGCCAGTCGCGTCACCCCCGAGCATTTGCTGGGCCAGGTCTGGGTCTGGATCAAGGACAAGCAGCTCAACAAGGAAAAACTCAAGGAACTGCGCGCCAACTCGCCGCTGGGGGAAATCCTCGCGGCCGGCCTGGCCAACTCCAAGCATGGTCGCGAAATCATGAAAGAGTGCATCGAAGAGGCCGCCGCGCGGGTCATTCATGAACTTGAACGCTACATCAACGCCCTCGGCACCATCGCGGCCATGGCGCCGCTGCTCGGTTTGCTCGGCACTGTGCTGGGCATGATCGACATTTTCAGTGCGTTCACCGGTTCCGGCATGACCACCAACGCTTCGGTATTGGCGGGCGGTATCTCCAAGGCGCTGATTACCACCGCAGCGGGCCTGATGGTCGGCATTCCGGCGGTATTCTTCCACCGCTTCCTGCAACGTCGTATCGATGAGCTGGTGGTCGGCATGGAGCAGGAAGCAATCAAACTGGTCGAAGTGGTGCAGGGCGACCGTGACGTCGACCTCTCTGAGGGCAAAGCGTGAAATTCCGTCGCAAGCCCCGGGAAACCGTGGACATAAACCTCGCGTCGCTGATCGACGTGGTGTTCATCCTGCTGCTGTTTTTCGTAGTGACCACCACCTTCACCCGTGAAACCCAGCTGCGCGTGGACCTGCCGGAAGCCGTCAGCGGCTCGCCGGCCGAAGACCAGCAACTCAAGCAACTGGATGTCGCGATCAGCGCCGAAGGCGTGTTCTCGGTGAACAACAAGATTCTGCCGAAGAACGATCTGGCAACGCTGATGGAAGCCATGCAGAAAGAATCCAACGGCGACACCAACATGCCGTTGTCGATCAGTGCCGATGGCAAGGCCCAGCATCAATCGGTGATCACCGCCATGGACGCGGCCGGCAAGCTGGGTTTCAGCCATTTGCGCATGACGACGGTCGAGGCGGCGCCGAAATCCTGATGAGCCTGTCCGATCGTTTGCTCGCCGCGTGGTACCAGGGGCACCCGGCCCTGATGCTGCTGCGGCCGCTGGAAATGCTTTACCGCCGCGTGGTGGTCAACAAGCGCCAGCGCTTTCTCGACGGCGAAGGTGAAATCTATCAGTCGCCGGTGCCGCTGATCGTGGTCGGCAATATCACTGTCGGCGGCACCGGCAAGACGCCGATGATTCTCTGGCTGATCGAGCATTGCCGCCGGCGTGGACTGCGCGTCGGGGTGGTCAGTCGCGGTTATGGTGCCAAGCCACCGCAACTGCCGTGGCGGGTCGAGGCCGGGCACAGCGCCGAGGTTGCCGGTGACGAGCCGCTGCTGATCGTCCAGCGCACCGGCGTGCCGCTGATGATCGATCCTGATCGCAGCGCCGCCGTCAAAGCCCTGCTCGCCAGTGAGCCGCTCGACCTGATCCTCTCCGACGACGGCATGCAGCATTACCGCCTCGCGCGGGATCTGGAATTGGTGCTGATCGATGCCGCCCGTGGCCTCGGCAACAAACGCTGTCTGCCGGCCGGGCCGTTGCGTGAGCCGATCGAGCGCCTGCAAAGTGTCGACGGCGTGCTGTTCAACGGTGCCCTGGATGATCGCGACGATGGTTTCGCCTTTCGCCTGCAACCCACTGCGCTGGTCAATCTGCGCAGCGGCGAGCGCAAGCCCCTCGATCATTTCCCGGCAGGCCAGGCCGTGCACGCGGTCGCCGGCATCGGCAATCCGCAACGTTTCTTCAATACCCTCGAAGCGCTAGACTGGCGCGCAGTGCCCCATGCGTTTGCCGACCACGCCGAATACAGCGTGCAAGCCTTGAATTTCACCCCGTCATTGCCGTTGGTGATGACCGAAAAGGATGCGGTCAAGTGCCGTGCCTTCGCTGCGGACGACTGGTGGTATCTGGCGGTCGATGCCGTGCCGTCGCCGGCCTTCGTGGCCTGGTTCGACACACAGCTGATACGCCTGTTGCCGGATCGTCTTTTGCCTTAACTCTTTTTTCCTGGGAATGTTCATGGACACCAAATTGCTCGACATCCTCGCCTGCCCCGTGTGCAAAGGCCCGCTCAAGCTCAGCGCCGACAAGACCGAACTGATCAGCAAGGGCGCCGGTCTGGCGTACCCGATCCGTGACGGCATCCCGGTGATGCTGGAAAGCGAAGCCCGCACCCTGACCACCGACGAGCGTCTGGATAAATGACCACTGCCTTCACCGTTGTCATTCCATCACGTTACGCCTCGACCCGTCTGCCGGGCAAACCGCTGCTGGATATCGGCGGCAAGCCAATGATCCAGCACGTCTGGGAACAGGCGAGCAAAAGCAGCGCCAGCCGGGTCGTGGTCGCGACTGACGATGCGCGCATCGTCGAGGCCTGCAAGGGATTCGGCGCTGAAGTGGTGCTGACCCGTGAAGATCACAATTCCGGCACCGATCGTCTGGCCGAAGTGGCGGCGAAGCTGGGCCTTGAGCCGGACGCAATCGTGGTTAACGTGCAGGGCGACGAGCCGCTGATTCCGCCGAGCGTGATCGATCAGGTCGCGGCCAACCTGGCCGCCCACACCGAAGCGCGGATGGCGACGCTGGCCGAGCCGATCGAAGACGTCGAGACACTGTTCAACCCGAACGTGGTCAAGGTCGTCAGCGACCTCAATGGCCTGGCGCTGACATTCAGCCGTGCCACGCTGCCGTGGGCGCGCGATGCGTTCGCCAAAAGCCGAGAGCAACTGCCGGAAGGCGTCCCCTATCGCCGCCACATCGGCATCTACGCCTACCGCGCCGGTTTCCTGCAGGATTTCGTTAACTGGGGCACTTGCTGGCTGGAAAACACCGAATCGCTCGAACAGCTGCGTGCCCTGTGGCACGGCGTGCGCATTCATGTCGCCGATGCGCTGATCGCGCCGCCAACCGGTGTCGACACGATCGAAGACCTTGAGCGCGTTCGCCGCCTGCTGGAGGCGTGATGCGCGTTCTGTTTGTGTGCCTGGGCAACATCTGCCGGTCGCCCACGGCCGAAGGCGTGTTGCGCCACAAATTGCGCGAAGCGGGGCTGGCGGATCAGGTTGAAGTAGCCTCTGCCGGAACCGGCGACTGGCATGTCGGCAATCCGCCGGACAAACGCAGCCAGGCCACCGCGAAACTGCGCGGATATGACCTGTCGCTGCAACGCGCGCAACAGGTCAGTCGTGCCGACTTCGCCAGCTACGACCTGATTCTGGCGATGGACCACAGCAACCTGCGCAACCTCAAGGCCTTGCAACCGTCTACCGGCAAAGCCGAACTGGATCTGTTCCTGCGTCGCTACGCCGGTCTGGTCGATGAGGTGCCGGACCCGTATTACGACGGCGACCAGGGTTTCGAGCAAGTGCTGGACCTGATCGAAGCGGCTTGCGACCAACTGCTGATCGAAGTGAAGGGCCGGTTATGAGTGTGCAGGTGCAATCACAGGTTTCCCTGAAGCCGTTCAATAGCTTTGGTGTGGATGTTCGCGCGCAATTTTTTGCCGAAGCCCACAGCGATGCCGATGTGCGTGAAGCGCTGGACTATGCCAAATCTCATGAGCTGCCGTTGCTGGTCATCGGTGGCGGCAGCAACTTGCTGCTGACCGCGGATATCCAGGCGTTGGTCTTGCGCATGGCCACGCGGGGCATTCGCGTGCTCAGTGATGGCGGCAACCGCGTGGTGATCGAAGCGGAAGCCGGCGAGCCGTGGCATGCATTTGTGCAACACACTCTGGCCGAGGGTTTTTCTGGTCTGGAAAACCTCAGCCTGATCCCCGGCACCGTCGGTGCCGCGCCGATGCAGAACATCGGCGCCTACGGCGTCGAGATCAAGGATGTGTTCGCCGGTCTCACCGCGCTGGATCGCCAGTCCGGCGAGCTGCGCGATTTCAGCTTGCAAGAGTGCAACTTCGCTTACCGCGACAGCCTGTTCAAACAGCAGCCGGGGCGTTGGCTGATCCTGCGGGTGCGCTTTAACCTTGATCGCGC
The DNA here is from genome assembly GCF_014268545.1 of Pseudomonas sp. SWRI81. Classification (NCBI taxonomy): domain Bacteria; kingdom Pseudomonadati; phylum Pseudomonadota; class Gammaproteobacteria; order Pseudomonadales; family Pseudomonadaceae; genus Pseudomonas; species Pseudomonas sp. SWRI81. Next base: position 95,562 of record NZ_JABWQS010000015.1, on the reverse strand, counting down.
CGCCCACCTGCATCTGGAATACGGCCCGGTGCGTCAGCGCCTGAGCGAGCAGGGCATCGAGCAGCCGACGCCCACCGACGTCAGCCGTGCCATTTGCAGCATCCGCAGCGAAAAACTGCCGGACCCGGCGGTGCTCGGCAATGCCGGCAGCTTCTTCAAGAATCCGCTGGTGCCTGCCGCCGTGGTCGCACAGATCAAGCAGCAGCACCCGGATGTGGTGGCTTATGCGCAACCGGACGGGCAGATGAAACTCGCTGCCGGATGGCTGATCGAGCGCGCCGGCTGGAAAGGCTTTCGCGAGGCCGACGCGGGCGTGCATAAATTGCAGGCGCTGGTGCTGGTCAACTATGGCGCGGCGACCGGGCTGCAACTGCTCGACCTGGCGCAACGGATCCAGAAAGACATTGCCGAGCGTTTCAATGTCGAGCTGGAGATGGAGCCCAATCGGTATTAAGGCTACGCTTTGCCAACGCCATCAAAAGCCCTGCACTGATAGTGCAGGGCTTTTTTGTTAATGCTGGGTTAACTTAGCGAGCTAACGATACCACCCATTTGCTCCACCAAAGGCCCGGTGCAGACGTCATCGTCGGCACAAGAGAGCCTGATTAGCCTGAGTCGATCTGCGCGAACCCACCGCTGATTTTCCGGCGGCAGATTGCTCGACCCCATAACCTCCAATAACTATGCGGGCGTGCCCATGATTACCCTGAAACTCAACGGTCAAGACCATTCTCTCGATGTCACTGAAGACATGCCGCTGCTATGGGCGATTCGTGACGTCGCCGGTTACAACGGCACCAAATTCGGCTGCGGCATGGGCCTGTGTGGCGCCTGTACCATCCATATCGACGGTTCACCGGCGCGCAGTTGCATCACGCCGATCGGCTCGGTAGTCGGCCAGAACGTCACCACCATCGACAACCTGCACGCCGACCCGATCGGCAAAGTCGTCCAGCAGGCATGGCTCGACAGCGCCGTTGCACAATGCGGTTATTGCCAGGGCGGGCAAATCATGTCCGCCACCGCTTTGTTGAAAACCAACCCGAACCCCAGCGACGAGCAGATCGAAGAAGCCATGGTCGGCAATATTTGCCGCTGCGGTACGTACAACCGGATCAAGACGGCCATCCGCCAGGCTTCCACCCACCTGAAGGAGGCCAAGGCATGAGCCGCCTTCCGAATGATTTCGCCCTGAGCAACCTCAGCCGTCGTGGCTTTCTCAAAGGCGTCGGCGCCACCGGAGCGCTGGTACTGGCCGCGAGCTGGGGCTGGCAGGATGCATTGGCCGAAGACGCGCCGAAGAAATTTGGCGCCGACGGCATGCCCAATGGCTGGATCGACGACCCCAAGGTTTATGTGAGCATCGCCGCCGACGGCAGCGTCACCGTGGTGTGCAACCGTTCGGAAATGGGCCAGGGCGTGCGCACCAGCCTGACCATGGTCGTCGCCGATGAGCTGGAGGCCGATTGGGCTCAGGTCAAGGTGCAACAGGCGCCGGGCGATGAAGTGCGTTTCGGCAACCAGGACACCGACGGTTCGCGCAGCATGCGCCATTGGTATGAGCCGATGCGTCGTTGCGGTGCGGCCGCGCGGACCATGCTTGAGCAAGCGGCCGCCGCGCAGTGGAAGGTGCCGGTCGGCGAATGCCACGCGCAGCTACACAAAGTCATCCATAAACCGACCGGTCGCGAGCTGGGCTATGGCGAACTCGCCGCTGCCGCGAGTGCGTTGGCGGTGCCGGCGCGTGACAGCCTGCGCCTGAAGCAACCGTCGGAATTTCGCTACATCGGCAAGGAAGGCACCAAGGCCATCGACGGTGCCGATATCGTCAATGGCCGTGCGGTGTACGGCGCCGACGTGCATTTCGATGGCATGCTCTACGCCACCATCGCCCGCCCGGCGGTCTATGGCGGCAAGGTCAAAAGCCTGGATGACAGCGCCGCGCTGAAAGTGCCCGGCGTGCTAAAAGTGATTCGAATCGAAAGCCGTCCGTTGCCGTCGGAGTTCCAGCCACTGGGCGGCGTAGCCGTAGTGGCGAGCAATACCTGGGCGGCGATCAAAGGCCGCGAGGCGCTGAAGATCGAGTGGGACGATGGCCCGAATGCCAGCTATGACTCGATTGCCTATCGCAAGGAGCTTGAAGCGGCTTCGCTGAAACCCGGCAAAGTGGTGCGCAACACCGGTGACATCGACAAGGCCTTGAGCGGCGCCGCCAGCACGCTCGAGGCGTCTTATTACTTACCGCATCTGGCGCAGGCGCCAATGGAGCCGATGGTTGCCGTTGCCCGTTTCCATGACGGCGTTTGCGAAGCCTGGGCACCGAGTCAGGCACCGCAAGTCACCCGTGAGCGCATCGCCGAGCGTCTGGGCGTGCCGTTCGACAAGGTCACCTTCAATGTGACGCTGCTGGGCGGTGGTTTCGGCCGCAAGTCGAAACCGGACTTCGTGGTTGAAGCCGCAATCCTCGCCAAGGAGTTTCCGGGCAAGGCCGTACGGGTGCAGTGGACGCGTGAAGACGACATCCACAATTCGTATTTCCACACCGTGTCGGCCGAGTACCTGAAGGCCAGCGTCGACAAGAACGGCATGCCGTCCGGCTGGTTGCATCGCACCGTGGCCCCGAGCATCACCGCGTTGTTCGCGCCGGACATGAACCATGAGGCGGCGTTCGAACTGGGCATGGGCTTCACCAACATGGCCTACGCAATTCCCAACGTGCGTCTGGAGAACCCCGAAGCCAGGGTACACACGCGGGTTGGCTGGTATCGCTCGGTGTCGAACATTCCCCATGGTTTTGCGATCCAGAGTTTTGTCGATGAGTTGGCGCACAAGGCCGGGCAAGATCCGCTCAAGTACCAGATCAAGCTGCTGGGTCCGGACCGGCAGATTGATCCGCGCACGCTGAGCGAGGAGTGGAACTACGGCGAATCCCCTGAGCGCTATCCGATCGATACCGGGCGCATGCGCACCGTACTGGAAACTGCGGCCAAAGCCGCCGGATGGGGGCGCAAACTGCCCAAGGGCCGTGGTCTCGGTCTGGCGGTGCATTACAGCTTCGTCACCTACGTGGCAGCGGTGATCGAAGTCGAGGTCAAGGACGACGGCACGCTGATCGTGCATAAGGCAGATATCGCCGTCGATTGCGGGCCGCAAATCAACCCCGAGCGGATTCGTTCGCAGTTCGAAGGCGCCTGCGTCATGGGCCTAGGCAATGCTGTGCTGGGCGAAATCAGCTTCAAGGACGGCAAGGTCCAGCAGGACAACTTCCACATGTACGAAGTGGCGCGCATGTCGCTGGCGCCGAAAGAAGTGGCCGTGCATCTGGTCACGCCGCCCGATGAAGTGCCATTGGGCGGGGTTGGCGAACCGGGCGTGCCACCGATTGCGCCGGCGCTGTGCAATGCGATTTTTGCCGCTACCGGCAAGCGCATCCGCAACCTGCCAGTGCGTTATCAGTTGCAGGGCTGGCAAAAGGCAGAAGCGTAATGGACAGCGTCGACCTCAATGTCCTGCGCAGCGTGCTGGAATGGCGTCGCGCCGGACAACGGGTGGTGCTGTTCAGCGTGGTCCAGACCTGGGGCACCGCGCCCCGGGCACCTGGCGCCATGCTGGCATTGCGCGAGGATGGTGTGGTGATCGGTTCGGTGTCGGGCGGGTGTGTCGAGGATGACTTGATCGCCCGGCTGCACGACGGCCGGATCGCCACCGACGGCCCGCCGGTACAGATGATCACCTACGGTGTGACCCGCGAGGAGGCTGCGCGTTTCGGCCTGCCTTGCGGGGGCACCCTGCGTTTGACCGAGGAGCGTGTTGGCGATCCGGCGTGGGTGGCCGAACTGCTGCAGCGTTGCGAAAACCATGAAATTGTCGCTCGCGAGCTGAACATCGACACCGGAAAGGTGGTTCTTGCGCCGGCGAATAAAGCCGATTCGCTGGTGTTCGACGGCAAGACCCTGCGGGCGATTTACGGCCCGCGCTGGCGCTTGTTGTTGATCGGCGCCGGGCAGTTGTCGCGCTACGTTGCGGACATGGCGCGGCTGCTGGATTTCGAAGTGCTGATCTGCGATCCGCGCACCGAGTTCGTTTACGGCTGGGAAGAGCAGCACGGTCGATTCGTGGCCGGCATGCCGGATGAGGCGGTGCTGAACATCCAGACTGACGAGCGTACGGCGATTGTCGCGTTGACCCATGATCCGCGTCTGGATGACATGGCGTTACTCACGGCGCTGGATTCGCCGGCCTTCTACGTCGGTGCGCTCGGCTCGCGGATCAACAGCCGCAAACGCCGGGAAAACCTCGCTGAGCTAGGCTTGTCGCAAGCGTCGATCGATCGCCTGCACGGGCCGATCGGTTTACACATTGGCAGCCACTCGCCGGCGGAGATCGCCTTGTCCTTGCTGGCGGAGATTGTCGCGATCAAGAACGGCGTAGAGCTGAAACAGAAGAAACCGCTGGAGGGCGTATGAGCCGATCCATCGCAGTGATTGTGCTGGCGGCGGGCGAGGGCAGTCGCTTTCGCCAGGTCGCCGGCCCTGATAAGGACAAATTGCTGGCTGACTGCACGGGGCGCGACGGCGCGGTGCGTTCGGTGATTGAACAGGTGCTGGTGAATTTGCCGGCCAGCCTCGACAAGCGTGTGCTGGTGACGACTGAGGCACGGCCGCAGGCGATGCGCATGGCGCAGGCTTATGGCTGCGACGTCGTGTCGATCGAATCGACCGGGATGGGCGACAGCATTGCCGCCGGTGTTGCTGCGTGCGCCGATGCGGATGGCTGGTTGATTATCCTTGGCGATATGCCGTTTATCCTGCCATCGAGTATTGAGCAGGTGGCCGCGGCGATGGCCGATGATGCGGTGAGCGTGCCGGTGCTGGGCGACGAGTTTGGGCATCCCGTGGGGTTTGGGCGTGGGTTTGGCGCGCAGTTGCAGGCGCTGACCGGCGATCGTGGGGCTCGGCCGTTATTCGCGCAGGGGCGGGTGATGGAAGTGGCGGTGGATGATCCCGGGGTGTTGTGGGATATCGATGTGCCTGAATCTCTGGTATTTCCTCAATCCTGAGCCCTGCATAGTTCCCTGTAGGAGTGAGCCTGCTCGCGAAAGCGGTGGTTCAGCTAAAGATGTGCTGACTGACACACTGCTATCGCGAGCAGGCTCACTCCTACGATGAACATCGGTGCGGTCTGGATTGCATGCATAAAAAAGCCCCGCCTGGCTTTCACCAGGCGGGGCTTTTTATTGAGCTTCAGGAATCAGACAAGCGGTTTAGGCTCGTGCTCTTTTTCCTGAGCCTCTTCGCGCTGTTCAACCGCGTCCTGAACGGAGCGTGGTGCTTCAGCGATTACCGCTTCAACCGATGCCTGCTCAGCGACCGGGGCAGGCGCTGCCTCGACCACGTCAGCCGCAGCGGCGGGTTCGGCGGCGACCGGAGCAGCAGCGGCAGCCAGTTCGGCCTCCTTCTGCAGACGCTCTTCTTCACGCTTGCGACGACGCACTTCACGCGGGTCGTTAGGCGCGCGGCCATTTGGCGTCAGGGCGCTGACCGGAGCCGGCGCTTCAACTACCGGAGCTGGCGCTTCGACAACGGCCGGTGCTTCGACAACCGGTGCTTCAACCATTGGCGCTGGTTCAGCCGCGGCAACTACTGGCTCGGAAACCATGGCTGGCGGTACTTCGGCTTCAGCGACCGGCGCTGGAGCTTCGGTGACAGCTGGCTCGGCAACCCAGTTGAACGCAGTCTGCTCTTCGCGAACTTCACGCACGGTCTCGGTCACTGTTTCAGCTACGGTTTCAACCGCTGGCTCAGTGATTGCCGTTGGCGCTTCAGCGACAGCTTCAGGTTCGGCAGCCGCTTCAACCTGAGGTTGAGCTTCGCGAGCAGGGGCCACTTCGACTTCTGGCGCGGCAGTCACTTGCACCGGAGTAGTCGCTTCGACAACCGGCGCTTCGACTGGAGCGCTTTCCAGTGTAGCGGCGGTAGCACGTTCAGCCTGCTCATGAGCCTGTGCTTCAGCCGGAGCGCTGATGGTGCTGCTGGCTACAGCGGCGGTGACTGCCAGGCCGGCAGCCAGATCGGCAGTGCTTGGGGCTTCAGCGTTTTCGCCGGACTCGGACTCTTCCGAACCTTCGATCACGTTGCCGTTGGCATCACGCTGACGCTCGCGACGGTTGCTGCGACGACGCTGACCACGGGAGCGACGACGTGGACGATCGCCTTCGGCGTTGTCCTGACCATCTTCCGGCAGTTGCTCTTCGTTAGTGGTGTTGACTTCTTCTTCAGCGACGGCAGCTGCGGCCTGCTCGGCGCGCGGTTGGCGCTCTTCACGCGGCGGACGCGGGGCGCGCTCTTCGCGTGGCTGACGGGCCGGACGCTCTTCAGCGGTCACGGCAGCAGCGGCTGCGGCTGGCACGGCGTCCAGTGGCTCGCGCAGTTCACGCACGCGTTCTTCACGCTCGCCACGTGGCTTGCGGTCTTCACGCGGTGCACGCGGTGCACGTTCTTCACGCGGAGCACGTGGCGCGCGCTCTTCGCGGGCTGCCGGTGCTTCGCTGCGAGCTTCACGAGGCTCGCGCACTTCGCGGGCTTCGCGTGGCTGACGCTCTTCACGCGGCTCACGCGGTGCGCGTTCTTCACGCGGGGCACGTTCTTCGCGCGGCTTGCGTTCTTCATCGCGGCGACCGTTACGGTTGCGGCTCTGCTGACGACCGTTGCGACGCTCTTCATTGCGGGCTGGACGCTCGGCAGCCGGTTTTTCTACGGCAACCGGCGCGGCAGGCTCTTCCTTGGTGGCGAACAGGCTGACCAGCGACTTCACCAAGCCTTTGAACAGGCTTGGTTCTGGCGCGGCGACCGGAGCCGGGGCTGGCGCAGCGGCGGCGACTTCGGTCGGCACTGGAGCGTTTGCGCGGGCCGGCGCTGTCTTGACCGCGGCTTCCTGGCGAACCAGGGTGCGGGTCGCGGCGGCTGGCTGGACTTCTTCGACTTCGGCAGCGGCTGCCGCGATTTCGTAGCTGGACTGGTTGGTCGCAGCTTCCGGGCTGTCGTCACGCAGGCGCTGAACTTCGAAGTGCGGCGTCTCGAGGTGATCGTTCGGCAGAATGACGATGCGCGCGCGGGTGCGCAGTTCGATCTTGGTGATCGAGTTGCGTTTTTCGTTGAGCAGGAAGGCTGCAACCGGGATCGGCACCTGGGCGCGAACTTCGGCGGTGCGGTCTTTCAGCGCTTCTTCTTCGATCAGGCGCAGGATCGCCAGCGACAGCGATTCAACGTCACGGATGATGCCGGTGCCGTTGCAGCGAGGGCAGACGATGCCGCTGCTTTCGCCGAGCGATGGACGCAGGCGCTGACGGGACATTTCCAGCAGGCCGAAGCGCGAGATGCGACCGATCTGCACGCGGGCGCGGTCGGCTTCCAGGCATTCGCGGACTTTCTCTTCCACGGCGCGCTGGTTCTTGGCCGGGGTCATGTCGATGAAGTCGATGACGATCAGGCCGCCGATGTCGCGCAGGCGCAACTGACGGGCGATTTCTTCGGCGGCTTCAAGGTTGGTCTGCAGGGCGGTTTCTTCGATGTCGCTGCCTTTGGTGGCGCGCGCCGAGTTGATGTCGATGGACACCAGGGCTTCGGTCGGATCGATGACGATGGAACCGCCGGAAGGCAATTCGACGACGCGCTGGAAAGCGGTCTCGATCTGGCTTTCGATCTGGAAACGGTTGAACAGCGGCACGCTGTCTTCGTACAGCTTGATCTTGCTGGCGTACTGCGGCATGACCTGGCGGATGAAGGTCAGGGCTTCGTCCTGGGCTTCAACGCTGTCGATCAGCACTTCGCCGATGTCCTGGCGCAGGTAATCGCGGATGGCACGGATGATCACGTTGCTTTCCTGATAAATCAGGAATGGCGCGGAGCGATCCAGCGAGGCTTCTTTGATGGCGGTCCACAGTTGCAGCAGGTAATCGAGGTCCCATTGCATTTCTTCGCTGCTGCGGCCAAGGCCGGCAGTGCGCACGATCAGGCCCATGTCGGCTGGAGCGACCAGACCGTTCAGCGCTTCACGCAGTTCGTTGCGTTCTTCGCCTTCGATGCGACGGGAGATACCGCCGGCACGCGGGTTGTTCGGCATCAGCACGAGGTAACGACCGGCCAGGCTGATGAACGTGGTCAGGGCGGCGCCCTTGTTGCCACGTTCTTCTTTCTCGACCTGAACGATGACTTCCTGGCCTTCGCTCAGGACGTCCTTGATATTGACGCGGCCTTCAGGGGCTTTCTTGAAGTATTCGCGGGAGATTTCTTTGAGGGGCAGGAAGCCGTGGCGCTCGGAGCCGAAATCGACAAAGGCAGCCTCAAGGCTTGGTTCGATGCGAGTGATACGGCCTTTATAGATGTTGGCCTTTTTCTGCTCGCGTGCACCGGATTCGATGTCCAGGTCGTAGAGGCGTTGGCCATCTACCAGTGCAACACGCAACTCTTCGGGTTGAGTTGCGTTAATCAGCATTCTTTTCATGTAGTACCGTCGGTTTCCGGGCTGCCGGAAACGGCGTTCGGCACACACGACTTCTCACGGTCGGTGTCAGGTGCGTCGGGAGTGGTTGGCCATTCCCGTGTCCAGCGATGTCAGGCCAATTGGGCCGATACCGCGACGTACGCGTCCTGCTTGCTGTGGCTACTTAAGCACTCAGTCAGGAGGAGGAATCAACCAGCGGCTGTGGACGAGATGAAGCGTCTTGATCAAACCTGTTGCTACACAGTCCGGCGGTTGTGCATCTCCACCCTACACGTATCCCTGATAATTCGGGTGCTGCCGCGCGCAGAATCCGCAGCGGGTTGGCATTTACCGTGAGCTCCGAAAGGGGAGGTCACGCATCATGGCTAATTCAGGCGATGTTTCCGAAGTCTTCGCTCGGGGTCATTTGCAGCTGACTGCACTTTGTGAACTGGCCGTGAATATTTGCCTGCCAGGCGAGTGAAAACTCTGCTCGGCGGTGTAATTCAGGCCTCATGTCACCTGCGCTCGTTACAACTGCAGACTCCACCGTTACGTAGCGAAAGCCCCGTAGGACGGCCTCGCGCCCTGGTGAATTGCGTTGGTCAGGGCCGGTCTTTGACCGTGGTTCCGCTGTCCAGGCCGCTTTTGGCGGCGTTCGCGACTATAGCAGCAATGATTAAGTGCTTCAATTCCATAAAAATTGTTATCATCCGCGGCATGACAACTACTGCCCCTTCGACTCCAGGCGTTCAACTGCTTGAAGTCTCGCCGGAGTATGCCGGCCAACGAATCGACAACTTTCTCCTCGCCCGGCTCAAAGGCGTGCCCAAGACCTTGATTTACCGCATTTTGCGCAAAGGCGAAGTGCGCGTGAACAAAGGTCGGATCAAGCCTGAATACAAGCTGCAGGCCGGCGATATCGTGCGCGTACCGCCGGTTCGCGTGCCTGAGCGCGACGAGCCGGTGCCGCTGGCCCAAGGGCTGTTACAGCGCCTGGAAGCCTCGATCGTCTTCGAAGATAAAGCCCTGATCGTGATCAATAAGCCCGCCGGCATTGCGGTTCACGGTGGCAGCGGCTTGAATTTCGGCGTGATCGAAGCCTTTCGTCAGTTGCGTCCCGATGCCAAGGAACTGGAGCTGGTTCACCGTCTCGACCGGGACACCTCCGGCCTGCTGATGATTGCCAAGAAACGCAGCATGTTGCGTCACCTGCACGAGCAGTTGCGCGGCGATGGCGTCGACAAGCGCTACATGGCACTCGTCCGAGGCAACTGGGCCACCTCGATCAAGCAAGTCCGTGCGCCATTGCTCAAGAGCAATCTGCGCTCCGGCGAGCGCATGGTCGAAGTCAACGAAGAAGGCAAAGAAGCCCTGACCGTGTTCAAGGTGCTGCGCCGCTTCGGCGACTTCGCGACCATGGTCGAGGCCAAGCCTGTCACCGGGCGTACTCACCAGATTCGCGTGCACACCCTGCATGCCGGGCATTGCATTGCCGGCGACAGCAAATACGGCGATGACGATTTCACCAAAGAAATCCGTGATCTGGGTGGCAAGCGCCTGTTCCTGCACGCCTACATGCTGACCGTGCCGCTGCCCGACGGCGGCAAGCTGACCCTGCAAGCACCGGTCGATGAAATGTGGGCCAAGACCGTGGAGCGATTGAGTGCGCCCATCTGATTACAAACTGCTGATTTTCGATTGGGACGGCACGCTGGCTGATTCCATCCATCGGATCGTCGAAGCCATGCATTCGGCATCCGGGCGTTCCGGCTTCGAGCTGCGCGATGACTTCGCCGTCAAGGGCATCATCGGCCTCGGCCTGCCGGAAGCGATTCGCACCCTGTACCCCGAAATCAGCGACGCTGAAATGCTCGCGTTTCGCGAGCACTACGCCGATCACTACATCGCGGCAGAAGCCGTGCCTTCGCCGTTATTTGAAGGCGTCGTCGAGTCGATGGCGTCGTTTCGCGAGCAGGGCTATCACCTGGCGGTCGCGACCGGCAAGAATCGTCGCGGGCTGGACCGCGTTCTCAAGGCCAACGGCTGGGAAGATTATTTCGATATCACCCGTGCTGCCGATGAAACTGCCAGCAAGCCACACCCTCTGATGCTTGAGCAGATCGTCAGCCACTGCGGCGTGCGCCCGGAGCAGGCGTTGATGGTCGGAGATTCGTCCTTCGACCTGCTGATGGCGCGTAACGCGGGGATGGATTCGGTGGCGGTCAGTTATGGCGCGCAATCGATCGAATCCCTGCAGCAGTTCGAGCCGCGCCTGTCGATCGATCGTTTTTCTGAATTGCATGCCTGGCTGGGCCAGCGGGCTTAATAGATTTTTGTTGGGGTAGATGGCATGACCGACGAATGGAAAGCACCGGCCAAGGCAAGTGCCGACGACGGTGACGCAAAAAGCTGGAAGCTGCTGGAAAAGACGCTGCTTGCCGGTGTGCAGGAACAACGCCGCTCGCGGCGCTGGGGGATTTTCTTCAAGCTGCTGACGTTTGTTTATCTGTTTGTTGCGTTGATTCTGTTCACGCCGCTGATGGACATGGAAAAGAGTGCCGCACGCGGCACGAATTACACCGCATTGATCGACATCAACGGCATGATCGCCGACAAGGAGCCGGCCAGTGCCGACAACATTGTCGGCAGTCTGCGGGCGGCGTTTGAGGACAAGAAGGTCAAGGGTGTGATTCTGCGCATCAACAGCCCGGGCGGCAGTCCGGTGCAGTCCGGTTATGTCTATGACGAGATCAAGCGCCTGCGGGGCCTGCACCCGGAGATCAAGCTGTACGCGGTGATTTCCGATCTCGGTGCGTCCGGTGCCTATTACATCGCCAGCGCGGCGGACCAGATCTACGCCGACAAGGCCAGTCTCGTCGGTTCGATTGGGGTAACAGCGGCCGGTTATGGTTTTGTCGGTACCATGGAAAAACTCGGCGTCGAGCGCCGCACCTATACCTCGGGCGAGCACAAGGCATTCCTCGATCCGTTCCAGCCGCAAAAGCCTGAGGAAACCGCATTCTGGCAGAGCGTGCTGGATACCACGCACAAGCAGTTCATCAATAGCGTGAAGCAGGGGCGCGGCGATCGCCTGAAGGATAAAGAGCATCCGGAGCTGTTCTCCGGGCTGGTCTGGTCCGGTGAGCAGGCCTTGCCGTTGGGGTTGATCGATGGTTTGGGCAATGCCAGTTCGGTGGCGCGTGACGTGATTGGTGAGAAAGAACTGGTGGACTTCACTGTTGAGGAATCGCCGTTCGACCGCTTCTCGAAAAAGCTCGGTGCCAGCGTCGCTGAGCAGTTGGCGATGTGGATGGGCTTCCACGGGCCTTCGTTGCGGTAAATTGCCGGTAGATCAAAAGATCGCAGCCTGCGGCAGCTCCTACAGGATTAATGTTCAATCGCTTTTTTTTGCGGTGACGCTGATTCTGTAGGAGCCGCCGAAGGCTGCGATCTTTTGCTTTAAGGAATCTGTACGCCCTCAGCCAGCAACATGTCGATCAGGCGAATCAGCGGCAGGCCGATCAGGCTGGTGGCGTCCGGGCCTTCGGTCGATTGAAACAGGCTTACGCCGAGACCTTCGGCCTTGAAACTGCCGGCGCAATCGTACGGCTGCTCGAGGCGTAAGTAGCGCTCGATGCGCGCCTCATCCAGTGTGCGCATATGGACCGTGAACGGCACGCAGTCGACCTGGCCGCGCCCGGTCTGGCTGTTGAGCAGGGCGAGGCCGGTGAGGAAGGTCACGCTGGCGCCGCTGGCGGCCATCAATTGCTCGCGGGCTTTGTCGAAAGTGTGAGGCTTGCCGATGATGCGGTCGCCGAGTACGGCCACCTGGTCCGAGCCGATGATCAGATGAGCAGGGTGGCTGTCAGCCAAGGCCCTGGCTTTTTCCTCGGCGAGGCGTTTGACCAGTTCGATCGCGGCTTCGCCTGGACGGTGACTTTCGTCGATATCCGGCGAGCTGCAGACGAACGGCAGGTGCAGGCGGGCGAGCAATTCCCGGCGATAGGTCGAGCTGGAAGCAAGTAATAAAGGCAGCATGGGTGTCTCCTGAGGCAGGAGCGGATTCTAACGGAGGCACGCAAGTGACGGACAGGGCACAATTTCCTTTGACATGGGTGGGTGCATCCCTATAATGCTGCGCCTATGTTGAATGACCCGATTCCACCTCACGTTGACCCGCGCAAATTGGCTGATCGTGGCACCACCCTCCAAGGTGAACTGCTGCTGGCCGATTTGAAGAGACTCTGCGACCCGCTTTCCGACGATGTCGGTACGGTGCAGGCCAAATTCGTTTTTGAACGAGATGAACGTAAATCTGTGGTCATCCACAGTTTTATCGACACCGAAGTCAAAATGGTTTGCCAGCGTTGTCTTGAGCTGGTCACCCTGCCGATCCACAGCGAATGCAGTTACGCGGTGGTGAAGGAGGGTGCGAATACCCAGTCGTTGCCGAAAGGTTATGACGTGCTGGAACTGGGCGAAGATCCATTGGATCTGCAGTCACTGATCGAGGAGGAGCTTCTGCTCGCCTTGCCCATTGTGCCTGCTCATCATCCGGAAGAATGCCAGCAGCCGGCGGGAGCAGATGAGCCCGAACCGAGCGAGGACGAGGTAACGCGGTCCAACCCGTTCAGTGTATTGGCGCAGTTAAAGCGTGACCCAAACGTTTAGGAGTTAATCAATTATGGCTGTTCAGCAGAACAAAAAATCCCGCTCTGCCCGTGACATGCGCCGTTCGCACGACGCTCTCGAGGCTAGCACCCTGTCTGTAGAAAAAACCACCGGTGAAGTTCACCTGCGTCACCACGTATCGCCAGAAGGCGTATACCGTGGCCGTAAAGTGATCGACAAGGGCGCTGACGAGTAATCACTTGTCTGCTCAAGTCATCGCGATTGACGCAATGGGCGGGGACTTCGGTCCCCGCAGCATTGTTCAGGCCAGTCTCGCTTGCCTGTCTGCTACGCCCTCGCTGCACCTGACCCTTGTCGGTCAACCCTCCCTTCTTGAAGAATTGATCACCGGCCATTCGGCTGCCGATCGCGCGCGCCTGACGATTGTTGCGGCCAGCGAAGTCATCACCATGGATGAAAAGCCTGCCCAGGCTCTGCGCGGCAAGCCGGACTCGTCGATGCGGGTCGCCCTCGAGCTGTTGCGTGACGGCAAGGTGCAGGCCTGTGTCAGTGCCGGCAATACCGGCGCGTTGATGGCATTGTCGCGGTTTGTCCTGAAGACGCTGCCAGGCATTGATCGTCCGGCGATGGTTGCCGCGATTCCGACGCAGACCGGTTATTGCCAGTTGCTCGATCTCGGCGCCAACGTCGATTGCAGTGCCGAGCACCTGTTGCAGTTCGCCGTCATGGGTTCGGTGGCCGCGCAGACGCTGGGCATTGCCCGTCCGCGGGTGGCGCTGCTGAACATCGGTACCGAAGACATCAAGGGCAATCAGCAGGTCAAGCTGGCGGCAACGCTGCTGCAGGCGGCTCGTGGCATCAACTACATCGGCTTCATCGAAGGTGATGGTTTGTATCGCGGCGAGGCGGATGTCGTGGTGTGCGACGGTTTTGTCGGCAATATCCTGCTCAAGTCCAGCGAGGGGCTGGCGACGATGATCGCCGCGCGCATCGAAGCGCTGTTCAAGCGCAACCTCGCCTCCCGTGCCGTCGGCGCCCTGGCCTTGCCGCTGATGAAACGCCTGCAGGCCGATCTGGCTCCGGCGCGACATAATGGCGCAAGCTTTCTCGGCTTGCAGGGCATCGTCGTGAAAAGTCACGGTTCGGCCGGCGTTCAGGGCTTTCAGAGCGCGATTTCCCGGGCGTTGATCGAGATTCAGGAGAACCTGCCCGAGCGCCTCCACGGTCGTCTGGAGGATTTGTTGTCTTAGGCGTTTTCGTCGGACAATGCTTAAATGTGACCGCCCGGTTCAAAGGGCCATCCAAACTGTCAGTTTCTTGCGTCCCACGCGGGGCGTCATTTTCCGACGACAAGATCATTAGGGGCTTGTTACATGTCTGCTTCCCTCGCATTCGTCTTTCCAGGACAGGGTTCGCAGTCCCTCGGCATGCTGGCCGAGCTGGGCGCGCAACATCCGCTGATCCTCGAAACCTTTCAAGAAGCCTCTGCTGCGCTGGGCTACGACCTGTGGGCACTGACCCAGCAGGGCCCGGAAGAGCTGCTCAATCAAACCGATAAAACCCAACCGGCCATTCTGACCGCCTCGATCGCCCTGTGGCGTCTGTGGCTGGCTGAAGGTGGCGCGCGTCCGGCATTCGTTGCCGGTCACAGCCTGGGCGAATACAGTGCGCTGGTCGCGGCTGGCAGCCTGACGCTCGCTGATGCGGTCAAACTCGTCGAGCGTCGTGGCCAGTTGATGCAGGAAGCGGTTCCGGCCGGACAGGGTGGCATGGCCGCCATTCTCGGTCTGGAAGATGCCGATGTCCTCGCGGCCTGCGCCGAAGCGGCGCAAGGCGAAGTGGTCAGCGCCGTCAACTTCAACTCGCCAGGCCAGGTCGTGATTGCCGGTGCCAAGGCTGCTGTCGAGCGCGCCATCGAAGGCTGCAAGGCTCGCGGTGCCAAGCGCGCCATGCCATTGCCAGTCAGCGTACCGTCGCACTGCGAGCTGATGCGCCCGGCCGCCGAACGTTTCGCCGAATCCATTGCCGCCATCGACTGGCAGGCGCCGCAAATTCCGGTGGTGCAGAACGTCAGCGCGCAAGTGCCGGCCGATCTGGACACCCTCAAGCGTGATCTGCTCGAACAGCTTTATAAGCCAGTGCGCTGGGTTGAGTCGGTACAGACTCTGGCGGCCAAGGGTGCGACCACTCTGGTCGAGTGCGGCCCGGGCAAGGTCCTCGCCGGCCTGAACAAACGTTGCGCTGAAGGCGTTGCGACTTCCAACCTCAATACCCCAGACGCCTTCGCTGCCGCTCGCGCAGCGCAGGCCTGAATCAGGAGAAACTTGCATGAGTCTGCAAGGTAAAGTTGCACTGGTCACCGGTGCAAGCCGCGGTATCGGCCAGGCCATCGCGCTGGAACTGGGTCGCCAGGGCGCCATCGTTATCGGCACCGCGACCTCCGCGTCGGGCGCTGAGCGCATTGCCGCCACCCTGAAGGAGAACGGCATCCAGGGCGCGGGTTTCGAACTCAACGTCACCAGCGACGAATCGGTCAGCGCCGTGCTGGCAGGCATTCAGGAGCAGTTCGGTGCGCCAGTGGCGATTCTGGTCAATAATGCCGGCATCACCCGCGATAACCTGATGATGCGCATGAAAGACGACGAATGGTACGACGTGATCGATACCAACCTGAACAGTCTGTATCGCCTGTCCAAGGGCGTTTTGCGTGGCATGACCAAGGCGCGTTGGGGTCGAATTATCAGTATTGGCTCAGTGGTGGGTGCCATGGGCAACGCCGGCCAAGTAAACTATGCAGCCGCCAAGGCCGGTCTGGAGGGTTTCAGCCGTGCGATGGCGCGTGAAGTCGGTTCGCGTTCGATTACGGTCAACTCGGTAACCCCAGGGTTCATCGACACCGATATGACCCGCGAGCTGCCTGAAGCACAGCGTGAAGCCTTGCAGACGCAGATTCCGCTGGGTCGTCTGGGACAAGCTCAAGAGATCGCGTCCGTGGTCGCTTTTCTTGCATCCGACGGTGCGGCATACGTCACCGGGGCTACAATTCCGGTGAACGGTGGGATGTACATGTAAGTAAAATGTGACGGATTGCTTCAAAAAAATGTCATACGAGCTGTCTAAAATCCGTTATAAAGCTGCAATCTATTTATAGGCAGAGGGCCACAGGGTTTGAGGAGTGAAGCTTTCAGTTGAAAAGCTGAAAAGTCTTTCTATACACTTACCCACTGGCCAGCTGCCTGAATTTGTCCATTAGGAGTGAAAACAAGGTATGAGCACCATCGAAGAGCGCGTCAAGAAAATCGTTGCCGAGCAACTGGGTGTTAAAGAAGAAGAAGTGGTCAACACTGCTTCCTTCGTAGAAGACCTGGGTGCCGACTCCCTTGACACCGTTGAGCTGGTGATGGCTCTGGAAGAGGAATTCGAGACCGAAATCCCTGACGAAGAAGCTGAAAAGATCACTACCGTACAAGCTGCAATCGACTACGTTACTGCCCACCAGGCGTAATAGTTTGTAATCGTTGCTCGCTGTCATGGAAAAACCGCACTGCCATCATGGCGTGCGGTTTTTTCTTTAGGCCTGATGCAAAATCGTCATCTGAAAAAGGAGAGTGCTGTGTCGCGTAGACGCGTCGTAGTCACCGGTATGGGTATGTTGTCGCCACTGGGCACCACTGTGCTGAGCAGTTGGCAGGGCATTCTGGCTGGCCGCAGTGGCATTGGTCTGATCGAACACACCGACCTTTCTGCCTACTCCACCCGCTTCGGCGGTTCGGTAAAGGGCTTCAATGTCGAGGAATATCTGCCGGTCAAGGAAGCACGCAGACTTGACCTGTTCATTCAGTACGGCCTCGCTGCAGGCGTTCAGGCAATGAACAACGCCGGGCTGCAAGTCACTGACGCCAACCGTGAGCGCATCGGCGTCGCCATGGGTTCGGGTATCGGCGGTCTGACCAATATCGAAGAGACCAGCCACGCACTGCATGAGTCGGGCCCACGCAAGATTTCGCCATTCTTCGTGCCTGGTTCGATCATCAATATGATTTCCGGTTGCCTGTCTATCCATCTGAAAGTGCAGGGACCCAACTACGCCATCGCCACGGCCTGTACCACCGGTACGCACTGCATTGGCATGGCGGCGCGCAACATCATGTACGACGAAGCCGATGTAATGATCGCCGGCGGTGCTGAAATGGCCGCATGCGGTCTAGGCATGGGCGGCTTTGGCGCGTCCCGCGCGCTGTCGACCCGCAATGGCGAGCCGACCCGCGCCAGCCGTCCCTGGGACAAGGACCGTGACGGTTTTGTCCTGTCCGACGGTGCCGGAGCGCTGGTGCTTGAAGAGCTGGAGCACGCCAAGGCGCGCGGTGCGACCATCTACGCCGAGCTGATCGGCTTCGGTACCAGCGGCGATGCGTACCATATGACCTCGCCGCCCTGCGACGGCGCCGGGGCTGCACGCTGCATCACCAATGCGCTGCGCGATGCGAAGATCAACGCCGATCAGGTGCAATACATCAACGCTCACGGTACTTCGACCCCGGCTGGCGACCTCGCCGAAGCCAACGCAATCAAGTCCGTGTTCGGTGATCACGCCTACAAACTGGCGGTCAGCTCCACCAAGTCCATGACCGGTCACCTTCTGGGTGCGGCGGGCGCGGTCGAGGCGATCTTCAGTGTGCTGGCAATCAACGGTCAGGTCGCGCCGCCGACCATCAACCTTGATGAGCCGGGCGAAGGCTGCGATCTCGATTTTGTGCCGCACACCGCGCGCAACATGGACATCGATGTCGTGTTGTCCAACTCGTTCGGGTTCGGCGGCACCAACGGCACCTTGGCCTTCCGTCGGTTTGCCGGCTGATGGACTGCTGGGTCGACGGTCAACCGGCTGACAGTCTGTCGCTGAAAGATCGCGGCCTGGCCTACGGCGACGGTCTGTTCGAGACCATCGCCGTGCACGGTGGCCAACCGATCCTGCTGGATCGGCACCTGGCGCGTTTAGCCGATGGCTGCACGCGTCTGGCTATCGCTGCGGACATCGAGCTGATCCGCGCCGAGCTGCTCAGCTATGCGGCAGCGATGGGCACGGGCGTGCTCAAGCTTATCCTCACCCGGGGTGACGGCTTGCGCGGCTATGCGCCCGATCCGGCGGCACCGGGCCGGCGTATTCTGCAAGGCAACCCTCCTGCGGCGTATCCCGCTGTTCATGGCGAAGCCGGCATTCGTCTGTTCCCATGCAATACGCGCCTGTCCAGGCAGCCTTTGCTCGCCGGGATCAAACACCTGAATCGACTGGAGCAGGTTCTCGCCCGTGCCGAATGGCAGGATGACGAGCATGCCGAAGGCTTGATGCTCGATCAGGCGGGGCGAGTCATCGAAGGCGTGTTCAGCAATCTGTTCCTGGTGCGCGACGGTGTCTTGATCACGCCTGATTTGAAGCGTTGCGGGGTCGCCGGGGTGATGCGCAGCGAAATATTGTTTCAGGCCGAGTCGTTGGCAATCCCCAGCCAAATCGCCGATATCAGCCTGGAACAGCTGCAATGGGCCGATGAGGTGTTTGTCTGCAACAGCGTGTATGGCGTCTGGCCGGTACGCGCCTACGCTGCACTGAGCTGGCCGGTTGGCCCGCTCACCCGTAAACTGCAAACCATTGCCCGCGCGCTACTGGATGCTTGATTCGTGAGACGTAAACTATTGCTGCTGCTGGAAACCGGACTGGTTCTGGCGGGGCTGCTGTTGGGCGCCAGCGCCTGGAAGATTCATTCCGCACTGGAACAGCCCCTGAACATCACGCAGGAAGAACTGCTGGATGTGCCGAAAGGCTCTACACCGACCCGGACTTTTCTGGGGCTCGAAACCGATGGCGTCATCCGGGACGCGTTCTGGCTCCGGGTGTACTGGCGCTTCAATCTTGCCGGCACGCCGATTCACAGCGGCGAATACCGCATGCAGCCAGGCATGACCGTCAACGGTCTGATCGACTCGTGGAAGCGTGGCGACGTCGTGCAATACAGCCTGACCCTGGTCGAAGGCTGGAACTTTCAGCAAGTACGCGCCGCTTTGGCCAAGGATGAGAAGCTCACTCAGACTCTGAACGGTCTGAGCGACAGCGAAGTCATGGCGAAGATCGGCCACAAGGGCTTGTTTCCTGAGGGCCGGTTCTTTCCCGACACCTATCGTTTCGTGCGGGGCATGTCGGATGCCGAGTTGCTGAAAAAAGCCTTCGATCGTCTCGACGAAGTGCTCGCCAGGGAATGGGAGCAACGTTCGGCCGATGTGCCTTACACCGAACCCTATCAAGCGCTGATCATGGCCTCGCTGGTCGAGAAGGAAACCGGTGTACCTCAGGAGCGCGGTCAGATTGCTGGCGTGTTTGTGCGGCGCATGGCCTTGGGCATGCAGTTGCAGACCGATCCGACCGTCATCTACGGTCTGGGCGATCGCTACACGGGCAAACTGACCCGCGCTCACCTGAAAGAGCCGACGCCATACAACACTTACGTGATTCCCGGTTTGCCGCCGACACCGATTGCAATGGTCGGGCGTGAAGCGATTCACGCCGCGCTTAATCCGGTGGCGGGCACCAGTCTGTATTTCGTCGCGCGTGGCGATGGCAGCCATGTGTTTTCCGACGACCTCGACGCGCATAACAACGCGGTGCGTGAATACCAGCTGAAGCGCCGCGCCGACTACCGTTCAAGCCCCGCGCCAGCGACAACGCCGCAATCGGCTCCGGCAGTCGATGAGGCGATTCCTGCGGCCTCGCCGAACACCGCGCCCGAAGCGCTGCCGCCAGTGCCGCCGCAGTCACCTGCGCCGGTCGCGGAACCTGAAGCCGATGCCCCGCAAAACGCGCAATGACTTTGATTAAGGACTGCCTGTGACTGGCTTGTTTATTACCCTGGAAGGCCCGGAAGGCGCCGGCAAGAGCACCAACCGCGAATACCTCGCCGAGCGCCTGCGCGCCGCGGGTGTCGAAGTGGTGCTGACCCGCGAGCCCGGTGGTACGCCGCTGGCCGAGCGGATTCGCGAGGTGTTGCTGGCACCGGCCGATGAAGTGATGAACCCGGACGCTGAGCTGTTATTGGTCTTCGCCGCACGTGCGCAGCATCTGGCAGAAGTGATTCGCCCGGCGCTGGCCCGTGGCGCCGTGGTTCTGTGTGATCGCTTTACCGACTCGACTTACGCTTATCAGGGTGGCGGTCGCGGTTTGTCGCTGGAGCGCATTGCCACGCTGGAAACCTTCGTACAGGGCGACTTACGTCCCGATTTGACGCTGATTTTCGATCTGCCAGTGGAAATCGGCCTGGCCCGTGCCAGTGCGCGGGGGCGGCTGGATCGTTTCGAGCTGGAAGGCCGGGCGTTTTTCGAGAGCGTGCGTAATGCGTTTCTCAAGCGTGCCGAAGCCGATCCTGCGCGCTATGTGCGCATTGATGCCGGTCAGCCATTGACCAAGGTGCAACAATCGCTGGATACCTTGCTGCCGAACTTGCTGGAGCTGGCCCGTGGCTGAGGCCTACCCATGGCAGGCCAGCCTCTGGCAGCAACTGGCCGGACGCAGTCAGCATGCCCACGCCTATTTGCTGCACGGTCCGGCCGGGATCGGCAAACGCGCGCTCGCCGAGCGATTGATGGCCAGCCTGCTGTGTCAGCGTCCGACGCCCGAGGCGTGCGGTGAGTGCAAATCCTGCCTGTTGCTCAGGGCCGGCAGTCACCCGGACAACTACATTCTCGAACCGGAAGAAGCCGACAAGGCGATCAAGGTTGATCAGGTCCGTGATCTGGTCAGTTTCGTGGTGCAGACCGCGCAACTCGGCGGGCGCAAGGTGGTGCTGATCGAGCCGGTGGAGTCGATGAATATCAACGCCGCCAACGCTTTGCTCAAAAGTCTTGAAGAACCTTCCGGCGATACCGTTCTGCTGCTGGTCAGCCATCAGACCAGTCGTCTGCTGCCGACCATCAAGAGCCGTTGCGTACAGCAGGCCTGTCCGCTACCGGGCGAAGCGATGAGCCTGCAATGGCTGGCTCAGGCGCTTCCTGATTGCTCTGAAGAAGAGCGCGTCGAATTGCTGACACTCGCGGCCGGCTCGCCCCTGATGGCGGTCACCCTCCAGTCTCAGGGCGTGCGTGAGCAGCGTGCGCAAGTGGTCGAAGGCGTCAAGAGGCTGCTCAAGCAGCAGCAATCGCCGACGCAACTGGCCGAAGAGTGGAAGAACATTCCGATGCTGCGCCTGTTCGATTGGTTCTGCGACTGGTCGAGCCTGATCCTGCGCTATCAGCTGACACAGGATGAAGCTGGCCTCGGCCTGAACGATATGCGCAAGGTCGTGCAATATCTGGCGCAGAAAAGTGCGCAGGGCAAAGTGCTCGATATTCAGGACTGGATTCTCGCCCAGCGCCAGAAAGTCCTGAGCAAGGCCAATCTCAATCCGGCGCTGCTGCTCGAAGCATTGTTGGTGCAATGGGCGGGATTGCCTGGTCAAAGATAGAAATGTGTACCTAGACTCTGAATGTCAGCAGTGGAGGTCAGCATGATTGAATCCGTCAGCCCAGGGCCGCGCAACGGCATCTTGTCCCTGACCATCAAGGACAAGGCCGTGCTTTACGCCGCTTATATGCCATTTATCAAGAATGGCGGCCTGTTCATCCCGACCAACAAAAGCTACAAGTTGGGCGACGAGGTGTTCATGCTGCTGCATCTGATGGATGAAGCGGAGAAAATTCCGGTCGCCGGAAAAGTCACCTGGATCACCCCCAAAGGTGCACAAGGCAATCGCGCGGCGGGTGTCGGCGTACAGTTCAACGATGGCGACAACACCGCGCGCAGTCGCATCGAAACCCATCTGGCCGGAGCGATGAAGTCCGACCGTCCCACTCATACGATGTAAGTTGCAGCCCTTTTATGCTCGTAGATTCCCATTGTCACCTTGATCGCCTCGACCTCACCGCCCATGACGGCTCGCTGGAAGCCGCACTGGATGCCGCCCGCGCGCGCGGGGTGGGGCACTTTCTGTGTATCGGTGTAAGCGCCGACAACGCCGCCGACGTCAAAACCCTTGCCGAGCGTTACGACGACGTCGATTGTTCCGTCGGCGTTCATCCGCTGGATGTGCAGCCCGGCGCGGCTCCGGCGCTGGATTGGCTGCTGCACGAACTCGATCACCCGAAAGTGGTGGCGATCGGTGAAACCGGTCTGGACTATCACTACGAGCCGGAGGCCGCCGAGTTGCAACAGGCGTCGTTCCGCCTGCACCTGCAAGCGGCGCAACAGACCGGCAAACCGGTGATCATCCACACCCGCGGCGCCCGTGCCGACACCCTCGAACTGCTGCGCGAAGCGGCGCTGCCTCAAGCCGGCGTGCTGCATTGCTTCACCGAAGACTGGGACATGGCCAAGGCTGCGCTGGACATGGGCTATTACATTTCCTTGTCAGGCATTGTCACCTTCCGCAACGCCGACGCGCTGCGCGATGTGGCGAGCAAGGTTCCGGCCGATCGCCTGCTGGTTGAAACCGATTCGCCGTATCTGGCGCCGATTCCGTATCGCGGCAAGCCCAACCTGCCGCAGTACGTGCGCGAAGTGGCTGAGTTCCTGGCGATGCTGCGCGGTGAGAACTACGAGCGTTTTGCCGAGCAGACCACGGAAAACTTCAAGCGGCTGTTCCCGCTCGCCAGTGTTAAATCTGCCGCGTGACGGCTGGCTGAATCGCAGGCAAAAAAAACCCGGGTTCTGGGGGGTGAATCCGGGTTAAGACCATTAGGAGTAAAACAAAGGCACGCGGTCCGTTGGTACCTTTATCGGCGCGGCACTTGGGGGAGATGCCGCCCGACAGTTCAAGTATTGATCAGTCTGGCGTGCAGTCCAGTGAGCCGGTCGGGGTTTTTAAACAAATTTGGAATACGTTCGCTTCAGTTGAGTTCTCATTCCCTCCGAAACGTTCTCAAAATGAACAGCAAACACAGATATGGTCGGATGATCCGTGCATTTTTGCGCAAGTTAGGCATAATACGCGGCTTCGATTTTGACCCTTCAGACCTTTTCTTATGCACAAAGAACCTCGTAAGGTCCGTGAGTTTCGTCGCCGCGAGCAAGAAATTCTCGATACCGCGCTCAAGCTGTTCCTCGAACAAGGTGAAGACAGCGTCACCGTCGAGATGATTGCTGATGCCGTGGGTATCGGCAAAGGCACGATCTACAAACACTTCAAATCCAAGGCGGAGATCTATCTGCGCCTGATGCTCGACTACGAGCGCGATTTGAATGAGCTGCTGCATTCGGCCGACGTCGACAAGGACAAGGAGGCGCTGTCGCGCGCCTACTTCGAATTCCGCATGCGCGACCCGCAGCGCTATCGCCTGTTCGACCGTCTCGAAGAGAAAGTGGTCAAGGGCAATCAGGTGCCGGAGATGGTCGAGGAGCTGCACAAGATCCGCGCCTCGAACTTCGAACGCCTGACCCTGCTGATCAAGGGCCGCATCAGCGAAGGCAAGCTGGAAGACGTGCCGCCCTATTTCCATTACTGCGCCGCCTGGGCGCTGGTGCACGGCGCAGTTGCGCTGTATCACTCGCCGTTCTGGAGCAATGTGCTGGAAGATCAGGAAGGTTTCTTCCAGTTCCTGATGGACATCGGCGTGCGCATGGGCAACAAGCGCAAGCGTGATCCGGAAACGCCGAGCAGTTGAGTCATTCAGCTGCTCGATTGCGCCGTTATTTCGCCATTGGGCGCAATACCGCAGGAATATACTCAGGCATAGGGCTTGCTAAAACTTGATTTGTGAGTCAAGTTTTAGCGGCTCGAAATTCTATTGCCGGAGTGCTCATGATCGTTGACCGTCAAGGCAGGCGTTTTCGCAATTTGCGCATCAGCCTGACCTCTGCCTGCAATTACGCCTGCACCTACTGCGTGCCCAACGGCAAGCGGCTGGTCGCGGCGCAGGACGAATTGTCGGCCGACGCCATGGCGCGTGGCGTGGCGTACCTGATCGAAGCCGCCGGCATCGAACGCCTGCGCATCACCGGTGGCGAGCCACTGGTCAGCCCCAAGCTCGAATCCTTCATGAGCGCCATCGGCCAGATGGGCCTGGACGACATCAGCCTGACCACCAACGGTCAACTCCTCACGAAAAAGCTCCCGCTGCTGGTGGACGCCGGTCTGCGCCGGATCAACGTGTCCCTCGATACTCTCGACCCCGCCGCCTTCCGCAGCATCGCCCGCGGCGGCGACCTGGCGAGCGTGCTCGACGGCATGGAGCAGGCTGCGGCGGCAGGCATGAAAATCAAAGTCAACATGGTGCCGCTGCGTGGGCAGAACCTTGATCAGGTGCTGCCGTTGCTTGATTACTGCCTGGAGCGCGGGTTCGAATTGCGTTTCATCGAGCTGATGCGCATGGGCCACTTGGCCAAAGATGCCAACGCGTTCCTGCAACAGTTCGTCAGCCTGCAGCAATTGCTGACGCTGATCGGCGAGCGCTACGAGTATGCGCAAACTGACGCGCCAGTCGATGCCACGGCGGTGCGGTATGCGATTGCGGGACGCGGCAACTTCGGCGTGATCGCCAACGAAAGCGTGCCGTTCTGCAGAACCTGCTCGCGGTTGCGCCTGTCTTCCACCGGCTGGCTGCACGGTTGCCTGTCGTCGAGCAACCGCCACTATGTCGGCGACCTGCTCGACAAGCCGCGCCATGAGGCATTGCCGGCGTTGCAGCGTTTGCTGGTGAAAGCGTTGGGAGACAAACAGGAAGTGGCGTTCTCTGGCGGCGCTACTGTCATGAAGATTATCGGCGGCTGATGTGGCGAGGGAGCTTGCTCCCGCTGGGTTGCGAAGCGACCCCAAATCAATCCCCCAACAGACCTGTCCGCACACCGCAGCGCGCGGTTTTACGTCGGCTGCGCCGCCGAGCGGGAGCAAGCTCCCTCGCCACAAATAAAGCATTTCAGATTCGATACCTGCACATTCCTGCGAGCTGGCGCAAAAGCTGCATTCAATGGCCATTCGCCGGTTTTCCGTCACCGGCCTTTGGAGGAATAGGATGCGTAGCCTGGTTTTGCTGCTGGCCGTTTTGGCGCTTGGCGGCTGTATGACTGTCAGCGATATGGCCGAAGGCACTCGCGACCAGATGAGCGATGCAGGGTTGCTGGACCACAGCGACAGCCGGCGCGTGAACAATTTCCGCATTCAGCCGGACTCGTTCATCTACATCGCCCAGGGTGCTTTTGCCCCGCCGGGTGGTTCTTATCCTCGGCCAAACGTGGTCGCTGAAGAAGCCTTCAAGGGCTTTATCGAATACTTCCCGATGGTCCGCCGCGCCCGTGCGCCCGAAGGCCTCGACCAGGCCATGGGCGAAGCCCGCGATGCCGGCGCGCATTACCTGCTGTACACGCGTTTCGCCAGGGCTGACGACCGCATCGGCAACTCCGACGAGTGGCTGGATGAGGAAGCCGTGGATCGCCTTGGCATCGACGGCGGGGTGATTCAGATCATGTTGATCGAGACCAGTACCCAGTATTTGATTGATACTGCACGGATCAAGAGTCGTGGCGGTTTACTGACGTTCCACGATAACAAACCCGAGGACCTGATCGGCCCGCCGCTGACGCAATATGCGCGCAGCCTGCTGGGGATCGGCAACCCGTAAACACAGGAGTACGCCATGAGTGGCCCGCAAAAAGCCAATGACCTGTTGGGACAGATCCCGAAAACCAAAGGCTTGCCGCCG
Source organism: Pseudomonas sp. SWRI81 (assembly GCF_014268545.1). Lineage (NCBI taxonomy): Bacteria > Pseudomonadati > Pseudomonadota > Gammaproteobacteria > Pseudomonadales > Pseudomonadaceae > Pseudomonas > Pseudomonas sp. SWRI81. Next base: position 69,732 of record NZ_JABWQS010000015.1, on the reverse strand, counting down.
GTGCATTTGTGGAACCCGGATTTCTGTGGCGACATTGACATGCGCATTGCGCGCGACGGCACCTGGTATTACCTGGGCACGCCGGTCGGGCGCAAGCCGATGGTCAAGCTGTTCTCCACGATCATCCGTCGCGACGGTGATGATTACTTTCTGATCACGCCAGTCGAGAAAGTCGGGATCAAGGTCGATGACGCGCCCTTCGTGGCGATTGCAGTGGAGGTGGAAGGCGAGGGCGAGGCGCAGGTTTTGCGTTTTACCACCAACGTCGACGAAACCACCGAAGCGGGGCCTGAGCATCCGATCCGGGTCGAGATCGATCCGCAGACCCAGGAACCTGCGCCTTATGTGCATGTGCGCACCAACCTCGAAGCATTGATTCACCGTAATGTGTTTTACCAGTTGGTGGAACTGGCGGTGAGCCGCGAGATCGAGGGCCAGCGCTGGCTTGGGGTGTGGAGCGGCGGCGAGTTCTTTCGCATCGGTCTGGAACCCTGACTTAAATTCCCTTGTAGGAGTGAGCCTGCTCGCGATAGCGGTATGACAGTCGACATTTGCTTTGACTGGTACACCGCTATCGCGAGCAGGCTCACTCCTACATTTGTTTTGTGTTTCAGCTGAAAATCCTGGTTGACTGTTATTCATATGATGATTAGCGTAGGCACCCATCGCGATCTGCCTTGAGGTGTCCATGTCCAGCAGCTTTCATGCGTCGACGGTCGACTGGCTTGGCAGCTGGATTGCCGCCGGCCAGGTCAAACCGGGCCAGACCATCAAAGTCGAGGCAGATCTGGGCGAACAGCTGGGCGTCAGCCGCACGGTCATTCGCGAAGCGATCAAAACCCTCGTCGCCAAAGGCCTGCTCGAAGTCGGACCGAAAGTCGGCACGCGGGTGCTGCCGGTGCGGCGCTGGAACCTGTTTGATCCGCAAGTCGTCGGCTGGCTGTCGCGCAACGGCCTGCCGGAAAATTTCGTCGATGACCTGCTGGATTTACGCCGCACCATCGAACCGATGGCAGTGCGCTGGGCTTGCGAACGAGCCACGCCGGAGCAGATCGAAGCGGTGCAATTGGCCTATAACGCCCTTGAACGTGCCGTCGACAGCGGCAGCGATTACAACCGCGCCGACCAGGTCTTTCACGAATGCATTCTGGCCGCCAGCCATAACCAATTCATCGAGCAAATGGTCCCGGCCCTGGGCGCGCTGCTGGCGGTGTCATTCGAAGTGTCCGCCGCCGACCCCGATGAACTGCGCCGCACCTTGCCGATCCACAAAGACATGGCCGACGCCATCGCTGCGCGGGATTCGACCCGTGGTGTGTGGGCGTGCATGACACTGATCGACAACGCCGATCTGGCGATCAAACGGTTTTACCCGAAAGTCATGGCCGACAAAAAAGCCAGCTGAAAAGCCAGCTGACACACACAGCCCTTGTAGGAGTGAGCCTGCTCGCGATGGCGGCGTGTCAGGCGACACCGTTGGTACTGAACCACCGCTTTCGCGAGCAGGCTCACTCCTACAATGAAAACAACAAGAAACATGAAGGATCAGACATGACCTGCACCGCCCTGACCCAACACCGCGCGCAACTCGGCGAAGGCCCGTTCTGGGATGCGCCAGCCCAGGCGCTGTACTGGGTCGATATCGCCGGCAAACAAGCGCTGCGCCTGATCGGCCAGAACGTGCAAATCTGGCAAATGCCCGAGCACATCTCGGCATTCATCCCCTGCGCCAGCGGCGATGCACTGGTCACCCTGAGCAGCGGTGTCTATCGCCTCGACCTCGACTCTCCAGGCCTTGAACCAGGCCTGAGCCTGTTCTGTGTCGCCGATCCGCAACCGGGCAACCGTCCCAATGAAGCCCGTTGCGATGCCTTGGGCCGACTGTGGCTGGGCACCATGCAAAACAATATCGGCGAGCAGGGCGAGGATCTGCCGATTGTGCGCCGTTCTGGTGGGCTGTTCCGCGTCGATCCGGACCAGCGCGTCACACCGCTGTTGCTCGGGCTGGGCATTCCCAACACATTGCTCTGGAGCGATGACGGCACCACGCTGCTGTTTGGTGAGAGTCTCGACAGCACGCTCCATCGCTATTTCATTCACCCCGACGGTCATCTCGACGTCCCGCAGGTCTGGTACGGCCCGGACGCGCAGGGCGGTCCCGACGGTTCGGCGATGGACGCCGAAGGCTACGTATGGAACGCCCGGTGGGACGGCAGTTGCCTGTTGCGCCTGACGCCTGAAGGGCAGGTGGACCGTAAAATCGATCTGCCCGTCAGTCGCCCGACCAGTTGTGTATTCGGTGGCGAAGACCTGAAAACCCTGTACATCACCAGCGCCAAGAGTCCGCTCGACCACCCCCTGGATGGCGCCGTGCTGACAATGCGCGTCGATGTTGCAGGAAAACTCTGTACGCGTTTTGCTGGTTAAATCCCAAAATATGGGATGCAAAATTATATATTGAGATTATTTGCGGGTCGGGTTTATAGTCGGCTCCAGCAGTAACACGCACTCACACTTAAAAAGAACAAAACAGGTGAAGTGATGCAGCGAATCTTGATTGCACTCCCCAGCGGAGTCCGCGTCTCGCAACGGCTCAGTGCCGTGAGCGACGCCTGTCTGTTTGATTCCCCATGCCGTCAAAACCGGACATCCATCGATGCCCGGTTTTTTTGCGCCTGCGCGCAGGAGGCCTGAGCCATGGCTGAAGCGCTGACATTGCCAGCCGTGCCGCCACCGCCGAAAGGTGAGCGCCTGAAAAACAAAGTGGTGTTGCTGACCGGCGCCGCGCAAGGCATCGGTGAGGCGATCGTCGCGGCTTTCGCTTCGCAGCAGGCAAAGCTGCTGATCAGCGATATCCAGGCCGACAAGGCCGAGCAGGTCGCCGCCCATTGGCGCGGTCAGGGCCATGATGTGCAGGCGCTCAAGGTTGACGTGTCGAACCAGCAGGAGCTGCACGCCCTGGCCAGACGCGCGGTGGAGTTGCATGGCCGCATCGATGTGCTGGTCAACTGCGCCGGGGTCAATGTCTTCCGCGATCCGCTGCAAATGACCGAAGAAGACTGGCGCCGTTGCTTCGCAATCGATCTGGATGGCGCCTGGTATGGCTGTAAAGCCGTGCTGCCGCAAATGATCGAGCAGGGCGTCGGCAGCATCATCAATATCGCCTCGACCCATTCCAGCCACATCATTCCCGGCTGCTTTCCGTACCCGGTGGCCAAGCACGGTCTGCTCGGCCTGACCCGCGCCCTCGGCATTGAATACGCGCCGAAGGGTATTCGCGTCAATGCGATTGCGCCTGGCTACATCGAAACGCAATTGAATGTCGACTACTGGAACGGTTTCGCCGACCCGCAGGCCGAGCGTCAGCGTGCTTTCGACCTGCATCCGCCCAAGCGCATCGGTCAGCCGATTGAGGTGGCGATGACCGCGGTGTTCCTGGCCAGCGACGAAGCACCGTTTATCAACGCCTCGTGCATCACCATCGATGGTGGACGCTCGGTGATGTACCACGACTGAATAAAGCGGATTCCGAGCGCTGAACTACGCTTGAAATCCAATCATCATACGATATGACTATTTTTACCCAGCTTTGCAGCAGTATGTGTCACGCCACCACACCTGTGGCGAGGGAGCTCGCTCCCGCTCGGCTGCGCAGCAGTCGTAAATTCGGGCCACCTGGTGTGTCTGATTGACCGAGGTAACCGGTTTTAGGGCCGCTTCGCAGCCCAGCGGGAGCAAGCTCCCTCGCCACAAGCTGTTAAATTTGCTCAAAAAAAATAACAAGGAGTCATCTGATGAAACGTCGTTTCGGGATTCGTACCCTGTGCAGCACTGCCCTGGCGGTCACTGCGTTCAGCCTGAGCAGTGCGCTGCTCGCCGCCGATGCGGTGAAGATCGGTTTTTTGGTCAAGCAGGCCGAAGAACCGTGGTTCCAGACCGAGTGGGCTTTTGCCGAAAAAGCCGCCAAGGACAAGGGCTTTGAGCTGATCAAGATCGCCGTGCCGGATGGCGAGAAAACCCTCTCGGCCATCGACAGCCTGGCGGCGAATGGCGCCAAGGGCTTCGTGATCTGCCCGCCGGATGTGTCCCTCGGCCCGGCCATCATGGCCAAAGCCAAACTCAACGACCTGAAAGTGATTGCCGTGGACGACCGCTTCGTCGATGCCAACGGCAAGTTCATGGAAGACGTGCCGTACCTGGGCATGGCTGCATTCGAAGTCGGCCAAAAGCAGGGCGCCGCCATGGCCGCGGAAGCGAAAAAGCGTAACTGGGACTGGAAAGACACCTACGCGGTCGTTAACACCTACAACGAACTCGACACCGGCAAGAAGCGCACCGACGGTTCGGTCGATGCCCTGAAGAAGGCCGGGATGCCTGCGGACCACATCCTCTTCGCCGCGCTGAAAACCCTCGACGTGCCGGGCAGCATGGACGCCACCAACTCAGCGTTGGTGAAACTGCCGAGTGCGGCGAAAAACCTGATCATTGGCGGCATGAACGACAACACCGTGCTTGGCGGCGTGCGCGCCACCGAAGCCGCCGGTTTTGCCGCCGCCAACGTGATCGGCATCGGCATCAACGGTACCGACGCCATTGGCGAATTGAAAAAGCCTAACAGCGGCTTCTTCGGTTCGATGCTGCCAAGCCCGCACATCGAAGGCTACAAGACCGCCGAGATGATGTACGAGTGGGTCACCACCGGCAAAGAACCGCCGAAGTACACCGCCATGGATGACGTCACCCTGATCACCCGCGAGAACTTCAAGCAAGAGCTGGAAAAAATCGGCTTGTGGAACTGAGCCAGCGACGGCCCGGGCAGCCGGGCCGTTTTTCGGTGTGAAGAGGTGGCTTTATGCACGCGCAAGTACAGACACAACAACACAGCGCCAGTGGCAGCCTGCGTTTTAACGGGATCGGCAAAAGCTTTCCCGGCGTAAAAGCGCTCGACGGCATCAGCTTCGTCGCTCATCCCGGGCAGGTTCATGCCTTGATGGGCGAGAACGGCGCGGGCAAATCGACCCTGCTGAAGATCCTGGGTGGCGCCTATATTCCCAGCAGCGGCGAACTGCAGATCGGCGAGCAGACGATGGCGTTCAAGTCCACCGCCGACAGCATTGGCAGTGGCGTCGCGGTGATTCACCAGGAGCTGCATCTGGTTCCGGAAATGACCGTGGCCGAGAATCTGTTTCTTGGCCATCTGCCGGCCAGTTTCGGCCTGATCAATCGCGGCGTATTGCGTCAGCAAGCCTTGAGTTGCCTCAAAGGCCTGGCCGATGAAATCGACCCGCAGACCAAAGTCGGACGCTTGTCGCTCGGCCAGCGGCAGTTGGTGGAAATCGCCAAGGCGTTGTCCCGTGGCGCCCATGTCATCGCTTTCGACGAGCCGACCAGCAGCCTTTCGGCCCGCGAGATCGACCGCTTGATGGCGATCATCGGCCGCCTGCGCGACGAGGGCAAAGTCGTGCTCTACGTTTCCCATCGCATGGAAGAAGTGTTCCGCATCTGCGACGCCGTCACGGTGTTCAAGGACGGCCGCTACGTGCGCACCTTCGACGACATGAGCCAGTTGACCCACGATCAATTGGTGACGTGCATGGTCGGGCGTGACATTCAGGACATCTACGATTATCGCCACCGCCCACGCGGCGCCGTGGCGCTGAAAGTTGATGGGCTGCTCGGCCCGGGCCTGCGCGAGCCGATCAGTTTCGAGGCGCACAAGGGCGAAATCCTTGGCCTGTTCGGACTGGTCGGAGCAGGGCGTACCGAGCTGTTTCGTTTGCTCAGCGGCCTGGAGCGCCACACCGCCGGACGCCTTGAATTGCGCGGCCACGAATTGACGTTGCGCTCACCGCGCGATGCGATTGCCGCGGGGATTCTGCTGTGCCCGGAGGATCGCAAGAAGGAAGGCATCATCCCGCTGGCCAGCGTTGCCGAGAACATCAACATCAGCGCCCGCGGTGCGCATTCGAGCCTGGGCTGTCTGATCCGTGGCTTGTGGGAAAAGGACAATGCCGACAAGCAGATCAAGGCCCTGAAAGTGAAAACCCCGCACGCCGGGCAGCAGATCAAATTTCTTTCCGGCGGCAACCAGCAGAAGGCCATTCTTGGCCGCTGGCTGTCGATGCCGATGAAAGTGCTGCTGCTCGACGAACCGACCCGTGGCATCGACATCGGCGCGAAGGCGGAGATCTACCAGATCATCCACAACCTCGCCGCCGACGGTATTTCGGTGATTGTGGTGTCCAGCGACCTGATGGAAGTGATGGGCGTTTCCGACCGCATCCTGGTGCTGTGCGAAGGCGCCCTGCGCGGCGAAGTCAGCCGTGACCAGGCCAATGAATCCAACCTGCTGCAACTGGCTTTGCCGCGCCACCGCGCTGACGGCGTGGCGAACTGAGAGGTGACTATGATGACAACCCAAAACGAAACCCTGCCGACCGCGCGCAAACCCCTGGATCTGCGCCGCTTCCTCGATGACTGGGTCATGCTGCTCGCGGCCGTCGGTATTTTTGTCGCCTGTACGCTGCTGATCGATAACTTCCTCTCGCCATTGAACATGCGCGGTCTGGGCCTGGCGATTTCCACCACCGGCATCGCCGCATGCACCATGCTCTATTGCCTGGCGTCCGGGCACTTCGACCTGTCGGTCGGCTCGGTGATTGCCTGTGCCGGCGTGGTCGCGGCGGTCGTCATGCGCGACACCAACAGCGTGTTCCTCGGTGTCAGCGCAGCGCTGGTGATGGGCCTGATCGTCGGGCTGATCAATGGCATCGTGATCGCCAAGTTGCGAGTCAACGCGTTGATCACCACGTTGGCGACGATGCAGATTGTTCGTGGTCTGGCGTATATCTTTGCCAACGGCAAAGCGGTTGGCGTGTCGCAGGAATCGTTCTTCGTGTTCGGTAACGGCCAATTGTTCGGTGTGCCGGTGCCGATCCTGATCACCATCGTCTGCTTCCTGTTCTTCGGCTGGCTGCTGAATTACACCACCTACGGGCGCAACACCATGGCCATTGGTGGCAACCAGGAAGCGGCGCTGTTGGCAGGTGTGAACGTTGACCGGACCAAGATCATAATCTTCGCCGTGCACGGCGTGATTGGTGCGCTGGCTGGTGTGATCCTGGCTTCGCGGATGACTTCCGGGCAGCCAATGATTGGCCAGGGTTTCGAACTCACGGTGATATCTGCCTGCGTACTGGGCGGGGTGTCGCTGAGCGGCGGCATCGGCATGATCCGCCATGTGATTGCCGGGGTGTTGATTCTGGCGATTATCGAGAATGCGATGAACCTGAAGAACATTGATACGTTTTATCAGTATGTGATTCGCGGTTCGATCTTGCTTTTGGCCGTCGTCATTGACCGCTTGAAACAACGCTGACACAACCTAACCCCTGTAGGAGTGAGCCTGCTCGCGATAGCATTCTTTCAGCCACATTGATGCTGGATGTGCTGACGTAATCGCGAGCAGGCTCACTCCTACAGGGATCGCGCTACTCTCCTCCTTCTGTCACCTTCCCTCAAATATCCCTTGCCCGCCGCCTGCCGTTTCGGTTATCACTTTGTACATGATTAGACAGGTACGATTTGACAAGAAAAAAAGGGTGGTCGACGAGCTCGTTCGACGCATCGAAAGCGGCCTGATGGAGGACGGCTTTCTGTTGCCCGGCGAACACCAGTTGGCTCAAGAATTCCAGGTCAGCCGTGGCACGCTGCGCGAAGCGCTGGCCGAACTGAAGCGGCGCAATTACATCGCCACGCAAAGCGGGGTTGGCTCGATCGTCACCTACGACGGTGTTGCCCTCGACCAGCGCAGCGGCTGGGCGCAGGCGCTGGCCGACAGCGGGGCGCTGATCAACACTGAAGTGTTGCGCCTCGAAGCCGTGACCCGTCCGGATCTGCTGGTGCGGTTCGGCACCGATCAATTCATCACCCTCGACCGTCGCCGGCGTGCCACCGACGGTACGCTGGTGTCTCTGGAACGTGCATTGATGCCCGCCAACGGCGGCCTGGAAAGCCTGCCGCGCGTCGGTCTGATCGACAATTCCCTGACCATCACCCTGGCCGCCTACGGCTACATCGGCGAGCGCGGCGATCAGTGGATCGGCGCCGAGCCGCTGAACGCCGAAGACGCCGAACTGCTCGGCCGTCCGGTCGGCACGGTGTTTCTCAAAGCCCTGCGCACCACGTACGACCGGCAGAACCGTTTCATGGAGCAGGTCGAAAGCCTGCTCGACCCGGTGCATTTTCGTCTGCACCTGCAATTTGGAGAATCGCAATGACCACGCTCAACCGTGCGCTTGGCGCTTTCTATGGTCTGGCCCTGGGTGATGCGCTAGGCATGCCGACCCAATCGCTGGACCGCGAAACCATCAAAAGCCGTTTTGGCCAGATCACCGATCTGCAGGACGCCGGACCGCTGCAACCGATCGCCGCGAACATGCCCAAAGGCTCGATCACCGACGACACCGAACAGGCAATCCTGGTTGGCGAGTTGCTGGTCGAAGGCCAGGGCCGCATCGAGCCGGCCATCCTCGCCCAGCGCTTGATCGAATGGGAAGCCGAGATGCAGGCCAAAGGCTCGCAGGATTTGCTCGGCCCCTCGACCAAACGTGCCATTGAAATGATCCTCGCCGGCCATTCGCCCGAAGAAGCCGGGCGCTATGGCACCACCAACGGCGCGGCGATGCGGATTACCCCGGTCGGCATTGCGGCGAATGTCGCTGATACCGAGCATTTTATCGCGGCCGTGGTGCAAGCCTGTCAGGTGACCCACAACACCACACTGGGGATTTCCAGTGCGGCGGCGGTGGCGGCGGTGGTGTCCGCTGGTATCAATGGCGTCGACCTGGGCGAGGCGTTGAACCTCGGTCAGCACATTGCCCAGCAAGCCGAAGCCCACGGACACTGGGTGGCGGGTGGGCGCATCGCCTCCCGGATCAGCTGGGCGCGCAGCATCAGCGTCGACAGCGATAAGGCATTGCTCGCCGACCTGCTCTACGACGTGATCGGCACCTCGGTGGCGTCGCAGGAGTCGGTGGTGGTTTCATTCGCACTGGCCCAACAAGTGGCCATTGGTGAGATGAGCGCATTCGAAGCGCTGTGCATGGCCGCCAGTCTGGGGGGCGACACAGATACCATCGCGGCGATTCTCGGGGCGATGCTCGGTGCCTGTCTGGGGCTTGAGTGTTGGCCTGTGCCGATGATTGAAACGGTGAAAGCGGTTAATCATCTGGAGCTTGAGCCGTTGGTGCAGGGTCTGTTGGCGTTGCGTTGACAGGGCTGGCCTCTTCGCGAGCAGGCTCGCTCCCACAGGGGGATGTGAACACCACAAATCCAGTGTGGGAGCGAGCCTGCTCGCGAAAGGGGCGGCGCATTTCTGAAATATTCACAAAGCAATGGATCGCACAGACAGGCTCGGAAGGCCAATGGTCATGTCGTTTTGCATCATTGCCACAACCACAAAAAAGGCAAACAGGAGCACGTTCATGAGTTCAACAACCACCGGGCAAAGCGTCGGGCAGCTGGAAACCCGCGGCATCGAGCCCGTGCCGGAAGCCGAGTGCAACGGCCATCCGCTGCAGCTGTTCTGGGTCTGGTTCGCCGCCAATATTTCCATTCTCGGTTTGCCGTTGGGTGCGACGCTGGTGGCGTTTCGCGGTCTGGCGATCTGGCAAGCGATCATCGTCGCCATTCTTGGCGCGGCCGGTTCGTTTGCCGTGGTCGGGATCATCTCCATCGCCGGCCGTCGTGGCCGCGCACCAAGCCTGACGCTGTCCCGCGCGATCTTCGGGGTACGCGGCAACATCGGCCCGACACTGGTCTCGCTGATGTCGCGGCTGGGCTGGGAAACCGTCAACACCACCACGGCGGCGTTCGTGCTGCTATCGCTGTGTTCGATGCTGTTCGGCTCGCCGGTGGAGGCCAAAAGCGCGCCGTTGCTGACATTGGTCTTCATTGCGATTTTCGTGTTGCTGACGTTGGCGGTGTCGGGTCTCGGCCACGCGACCTTGCTGGTAATCCAGAAATGGGCGACCTACGTGTTCGGCGCGCTGAACATTCTGGTCGGCGGTTTTCTCTGCGCAACCATCGACTGGAGCGCAGTGTTCAATGCCACGCCGGCGCCGCTGAGCGCGATGATCATCGGCATCGGCACCATGGCCGCCGGCACCGGGATCGGCTGGGCCAATGCCGGCGCGGACATGTCGCGCTATCAGCACCGCAGCGTCAAAGCCGTGCGGCTGGTGGCGTCGGCAGCGTTCGGCGCAGGCATTCCGCTGGTGCTGCTGATCACCCTCGGCGGCTTGCTCTCGGTGGGCAACAACGACCTGGCGTCAGCGACTGACCCGATCGTGGCCATACGCGACATGTTGCCGACGTGGATGGCCGTGCCGTACCTGATCACCGCGTTCGGCGGTCTGCTGCTGTCGAACAACCTGTCGGTGTACTCGGCCGGTCTGACCACGCTGACCCTTGGCCTCAAGGTCAAGCGCGTCTACGCAGTGGTGGTCGACATCGTCGCGATCTTCGCCGGTTCGATCTACTTCATGCTGATCGCTGACAGCTTTTACGGCCCGTTCATCACCTTCATTTCCCTGTTGGCCGTGCCGATCACCGCATGGGTCGGGATCTTCGTGGTCGATCTGATTCACCGTCATTACTACAGTCCGCAAGACCTGCTCGACGTCAGTCCTCGCAGCGCCTACTGGTACAGCGGTGGCATCGAGTGGCGTGCATTCGGCGCCTGGGCCATTGCCATCGTGCTGGGGTTCAGCTTCACCACCATCGGCACCACCGCCGAGAACGTCTGGTTCAAGGGCTTTCTGTCCGACTCGTGGCTGGGCCATAACGGCCTCGGCTGGATCGTGACCTTCGTTGTGGCCGGTGGCATTTACTTCCTCCTCGGCGGGGCGAAGGATCGCCGCGCCGCGCCAACCGAGAATGCCCATGCCTAAGCTGTTGCACACCGGCCAGGTCATCATCGACCTGGTCATGGCCGTGGAAAAACTGCCGCAAATCGGCGGTGATGTACTGGCGCAGTCGGCCGGATTCGAAGCGGGTGGCGGGTTCAATGTGATGGCGGCGGCGGCGCGCAATGGCTTGCCGGTGGTTTATCTGGGGCGCCACGGCAGCGGGCGTTTCGGCGACCTGGCGCGCCAGGCGATGAACGCCGAAGGCATTCGCATCGGCATCCGTAAACCGGCGCTGCGCGATACCGGTCTGTGTGTGGCGCTGACCGATGCGTCGGCCGAGCGCAGTTTCATTTCGTACATCGGCGCAGAAGGCGAGGTCACCGAGGAGGATCTGAACAGCGTCGCTGCCGAGGCCGGCGACTACGTTTATCTCAGCGGTTACAGCTTGCTCCACGCCGGCAAGGCCCAGGCCTTGCTCGACTGGACGCTGGCATTGCCGGCAACGGTTCACGTGGTATTCGATCCCGGGCCGTTGGTGGAATCGCCGGATTCGCCGCTGATGCAGGCGCTGCTGCCGCGCATCGATGTGTGGACCAGCAACAGCGTCGAGGCGCTGCGTTTTACCGGTGCCGAGGACATCGCTGTGGCGCTGGATCGTCTCGCCGGGCATCTGCCGGCCAACGTGCTGATGGTGGTGCGCGACGGGCCGCAAGGCTGCTGGATTCATCAGGCCGGCGAGCGTCGCCACGTGCCGGGTTTTGCCGTGCACGCGGTGGACAGTAACGGGGCTGGCGATGCTCATGCCGGGGTGTTTATAGCGGGATTGGCACGAGGGCTGGATGCACCGGAAGCGGCGCGGCGGGCGAATGCCGCGGCGGCGTTGGCCGTGACGCGCTGGGGGCCGGCGACTGCGCCGGGGGTGGCTGAGGTGGATGCGTTTATCCGCGAGTCCTGCGGTGGCTGATCCGAAGCCTTCGCGAGCAGGCTCGCTCCTACAGGGGGAACGCTTTCCAACTGTAGGAGTGAGCCTGCTCGCGATAGCGTTGTGTCAGGTAATGAATGTGTTGAATAGCACTCCGCCATCGCGAGCAGGCTCACTCCTACAGGGGATTTGCGTCGGGATCAGTGACTGAGTAAATCCACAAGGGCCTGCGCGCCCTTCTGCAACGGCTGGCTCTTGAGCCACACCGCATGCACCGGCATGACCAGCCCATTTTCAATGTTGCGAAAACTCAGCCGTTTCAACCGCCCGGCCTCCAGCCATGGCTGCACCACCGACAGCGGAAAGTTTCCCCAGCCCAACCCCGCCTCGACCATTTCCATCGCCGTCTCCAGGCTGTCCGTGCGCCAATACGATTCAGCCACCAACGGCCGGGTTTCACTGATCGGCAAGTCACGGCTGGCGACGATGATCTGCCGCACTTGCACCAGATCCTCCAGAAACACATCCCGCCCCTGCAACAGCGGACTGTCCGCCGCCAGTGTGGCGATCATGCGTTCGCTGCCGACGAACTGGAACTGCTCCAACACATTCACACTCAACCCGGCAAAGGCCAGGCACACACTGACCCGGCCGCTGTGCAGCATCGCCAGCACATCATCTTGCGGGGCAGTCAGCACTTCGATGTCGAGCAACGGATGACGCTCGGCGATCAACTTGATCGCAACCAGCAACCGCCGCCGATCAATGTCCGCAACCACGCCAATCGACAACTTGCTTTCCAGCCCCAGCGATAACTCCACCGCATGCACTCGCAACTGCTTGAGCTGCTCGGCGATCAATCGTGCGTGAGGTACCAGTGATTGCGCCATGGCGGTGGGCTGGGGTTCGCGATGGCTGCGGTCGAACAAGGCGTAGCCAAGCTCGGCCTCCAGGTTGGCGATGCCCATGCTCACCGCCGACGGCGCTTTGCCCAGCTGCCGCGCGGCAGCGGAAAACGAGCCGCGTTCAATCACGGCGAGGAACAATTCGATGCTGTCGCTGTTGAAGCTCACACTCACCACCTATCAATAAAACTGAAAGCTAACGACTTTTTCTGTCAGCGCCATTGAAGCTATCTTTCGTCGCCTCCGCCAGCCCGGCTGGCCAAACATTCAGCAAAAAAGAGGCAAACCTGCATGCAAGGCGTGAAACGCAAACTGGTCTACGTGTCGCTCTACGAAATAATCGGCATGACCTTCTCGGCCCTCGGCCTGGCGTTGTTATCGGGCACATCGCCGGGCAGCACCGGGCCACTGGCGGTGATCATTACCACCATCGCCGTCACCTGGAATTTCATCTACACCTCGTTGTTCGAACACTGGGAAAGCCGCCAGGTTTCACGCACCCGCACGGTGAAACGGCGCATCGCCCATGCCGTGGGCTTTCAACTGACGTTGATCGTGTTCCTGATTCCGTTGATTGCGTGGTGGATGAACATCAGTCTGGTGCAAGCGTTCCTGCTGGACCTGGCGCTGATCATTTTCATCCCGTGCTACACGTTTGCGTTCAACTGGCTGTTTGACCGGGTTTTTGGATTGCCCGCCTCGGCGCTGCCGGATGAGGCGGCTGCGGCCTGATGACCGGCAGGCACGACCAGGCGGCCGGTCTTGAGCACCTGCGGCCAACGGCTGCCGCAGGCGGCAAGCGCCGCCTCCCCCCGGCAGCCCTCTGCAGCTCCATAAGCTATTGAAATAAAAGACGTTGCGCATCAGGCACAGTAATTGCTCCGCAACTGCCACCCGCAATTACCTACAGGTCTACTCCTATGTTGGTCAGTGCCAAACAACAACAAATCATTCACCTGCCCAAAGCGTTGAACGACGATGCAACGTCCACGGCGGCGGCCGGTCTGCAAGGTGGTTTGCATGGGGCCATGCTGCAAACCCTGCAAAACCAGATACAGACACAAAACACCGAAACCAGCACCAAAGTGCAAGACTCGGCCACGCAGATCGCCACACAGCAAGTCAGTGAAGCCACGCGTATCAGCGACAACGTCGACGAAGCATTCGCCAAGACCCGCGTTGGCCTGCAATCGACTGACACTACGGTTGCCGCACGAACCGCGACTGATGAATTCAAGGATTACATGAGCAAGACGCCGGAACAGCGGCTGCGCGACAGCATCCTGCAAGAGTTGGGACTGACCGAAGACGATATCAAAGCCATGCCGCCAGAGAAGCAATTGGCGATCGGTAAAGAGATCGCCGAGCGTATGCAGGATAAGATGAAGTTGGCAGAGGCGGACAAAGACAATGACGTGAAGGACACTGACAAGCAGGCGGACAAGTTTCTGGCTGCGCTTTGATCTTTGAGTAAACCTTGAATCAATTGTGAGAGCGAGCCTGCTCGCCAACGTGCTGGATCAATCAACGTTGGTGTTGAATGCGCCGCCGTTTTCGCGAGCAGGCTCGCTCCCACAGATTCTTCGCCGATCGGTATGGATCAGTTCAACTGTAACGTCTCATTGAACTGACTGATCGCATCCACCACGTGCCGCGATCCCTGCTGGATCTCCAGAATCACCTCCCCCGCCTCGTTCGCCAGCTCCACGCCCAGCCCGGTGCGGCTCAGGCTCGATTGCATGCTCGACACGGCGCTCAGCGACAAGTCATGGTTCCTGCGTACCACATCGACAATTTCCAGGGTGGCCTGACTGGTTCGCGCCGCCAGGCTGCGCACCTCATCGGCCACGACGGCGAAACCGCGCCCGTGCTCACCGGCCCGCGCGGCTTCAATCGCAGCGTTGAGCGCCAGCAAATTGGTCTGATCGGCAATGCCGCGAATGGTCTGGACGATGCTGCCGATGATGTCCGACTGTTTGCTCACCGCATCAATGCTCACCGCCGCTTCATTCAGATCGCGGGAAATGTCCTGAATGATTTGCACGGTCTGCTGCACGACCTGTGAGCCTTTTTGCGCGCAGGCATCGTTTTGTACCGAAGTGCTGTGGGCCGATTCCGCAGCATTCTGCAACGTGGTCATTTGCTGGGTGATGTCACTGGCGAACTTCACTACTTTGTACAACCGGCCCTTGGCGTCGAACAACGGGTTGTAAGACGCTTCGAGATAAACCATCTGCCCGGCCTTGTTCTTGCGCTCGAAGCGGTGCGAGTGATATTCGCCGCGGTTGAGCGAGGCCCAGAACGCCTTGTAGTGCGCTGATTCGGCTTCGGCGCGATGGCAAAACAGGCTGTGGTGCTGGCCGACGATTTCGTTGAGCGAGTACTGCATGGTTTGCAAGAAGTTGTCGTTGGCCGTGATGACGTTGCCTTGCGGGGTGAACTCAATGACGGCCATTGAGCGGCCGATCGCCGCGAGCATGGCTTCCTCTTCGTGTTGTTTGTTGATTCGCGCGGTAATGTCCGCTGCGACCTTGATCACACTTCTGACTTGCTTGTCGGGGCCATAGACCGGCATGTAACTGGCCTCAAGCCAGATTTCCCTGCCGCTCTTGTTCAAGCGCAGAAAAGTCCCGCTGAGTGGCTCGCCGCGGGCCAGATCGCGCCACAACCGGGCATAGTCTTCACTGCGATAAAACCCTTCTTCGCAGAATATCCGGTGGTGTTTGCCGCGCACTTCTTCGGCGCTGTAACCCATGGTCTTGCAGAAGTTTTCATTGGCATCCAGAACGATGCCTTCAGGGGTGAATTCGATCATCGCCATGGAACGGCTGATCGCCTCCAGCTTGGCGTTGGCCTCGGTCAAGGCGCAACTGAAGCGTTCAATCTGCTGCAAGTCAGCCTTGTGATGTAGGTTGAACATGGTTCTATCACCTTTCGCGCGATCTTTGGTTTGATGAAAGTGCAGGTCTTTCAAGATCTACCACTACGTTCCACAGAACAGGCACACGCCTTCCTCCACGGGAGGAAGTTGTCAGGTGATAAATGATGATCAATCGGAGAGTCCATGCAGCGACGCTCTAATCAAGACATCCTTTTCTTGATAGCCCGCACGCGGGCCAGCCCTAACGCGCTGAAGAACTTCCATGTCAGAACCGCTCCTTGTTGGTTCAGTGTCGGTGCCTTGATTGCGCACTCTGGCAGCATGAATTCACACCAACCTGCGCACATGGCATGCCATGACGGTCGACATGGTTAGTTACCAGCAAGCATAGCCAGCCCGACGCCGGGCGCAAGGCCACTAGTCGGCCACTATCTGGCACTTTTTGCACAAGAAACGGTTCAGCGCAGCGGAGAAAAGGCTGCCGGGGCAGGCGCTATCGCGAGCAGGCTCGCTCCCACAGGGGAATCCATTTCCCTGTAGGAGTGAGCCTGCTCGCGATAGCGGTAGTTGCAGCACTACAGAAACATCAGAAAAATCCTACAAACTTCCGCTCACCTTCGCCGCCACTTCCCCCGGCACCCAAGCCGTCCAGACCTGCGGCTGATCACGCAAAAACGCCTCGGCCACCGCGCGCGGCTGCAATCGTTTTTCGCTCATTTTCGCCAAAGTCTGGTTCAACAGATCAATCGGCAGGTCGACTTTCTCGAAGACCGCGACCAACTCCGGGTACTGCGCCTTGAACGGTGCCGATACGCCAATCGCCAGGCTGGCCGGCATCGACCGCGTGCCCCGTGGATTGGGGTGGTTGGCATCGGCCAGGGTTTTCCACGCCTCGGCGTCGAAGGGCGGCTCCTCCAGCTTCACCAATTTGAACCGACCGAGCAGCGGCGTCGGTGACCAGTAATAAAACAGTACCGGTTTGCCGCGCTTGATCGACGATGCCACTTCGGCATCCAATGCCGCGCCGGAGCCGGTGCGGAAGTTGACGTAACTGTCGGTCAGGGCATACGCCTTGAGTTTCTGGCTGTTGACGATTTCCGACGTCCAGCCGGTCGGGCTGTTGAGAAAACGCCCGCGTGAGGGATCTTCCGGGTCGCGGAACACGTCCTTGTAGCGCGGCAGATCAGCCACCGATTTCAGCTCTGGCGCGAGCGCTTTGATGCCGTGTTCGGGGTCGCCCTTGATCACGTACTCCGGCACCCACCAGCCTTCGGTGGCGCCTTTGACCGTGTCACCGAGGCCAAACACCTTGCCCTCGGCGGCCGCTTTGACCCACGCCGGACTGCGCCCGGCCCACTCCTCGCCGATCACCTGGATATCGTTTTTGGCCAGGGCCGCCTCCAGGCTGACGGTACTGCCGGGCAGCGTATCGGTCGGATAGCCGTAGCCTTTTTCGACGATCAGACGCAGCACTTCGGTAATGAAACTGCCGCTCTCCCAAGTGATATCGCCGAAGTGGATTGGCGCGTTTTTGTCTGCCGCTGAAACCGCGCCGACACTCAGGCTCAGCGCCAGCAGCGTACGTCCGAGCAGGGTTTTGAACGATCTCATGCGGACCTCTTTTTCAGGAATTGATTGGCGCTGTGCCGGTCGCACAGCGCTTGAGAACGGGCCATGTACACGCTGACCGAACGCTGCGAGATGCCCAGTTCGGCAGCGATTTGCGGGTAGGTCAGGCCATCGATGCGCGCCAATAGAAAGGTCGAACGGACCTTGGCCGGCAAACGATGCAGGCTGTGGTCGAGACGATCAAAGGTTTGCGCGAGCTGTACGAGGTCTTCAGGCGACTGGGCGAAATCAACATCAATCTGCTGCCGATACCGCCGCTCCAGCGCCGCACGCCGCCAGCGCTGATAAAGCAGGCGTTGAGCGATGGTTGTCAGCAAGGCGCGGGGTTCGCGAATCGCCGTCAGCGCCGGCGCTTCAAGCAATTGCGCGAAGGTCTCCGCGGCAATGTCTTCAACGCTGGCGGCGTCCGCCAGATGCCGGCGCACGAATGTGCAGAGCCAGCGATAGTGGGCGCGAAACAGGCCGTCCACAGTATGGCGATGGGAAAGGTCGGCGCCGGACATAGGGGCTCCTGGGTAAGGGGTCGCTGAATGTCCGGTCGTCCGGTGGCGCGATCGTAGCGTGCCGCCTTATTCTTTAAAAATACTTATATTTCATCCCTATATTCCACAGAGAAATATAGCTCGCCGTGCTTCAGCGTAATCGCCCATAGCCCAGAACTTCAGCCTCCCGCTGATAGTCGAGCAAAACCTGATAGTCGCGCTCACTGGCCGCCATCACCTCGGCCAGCCCCAAGGTTTGCGCCACCTCAGGCAGTTCGCGCAAGGCCTGATTCATCGCCTGCCGTAACACCTCGACTTGAGCGTCCGTCGCGCTGGCAACGGTGATAAACGGCAACGTCGGACTGACAGCGCTGCGCGCGACCACACTCAATCCGGCGACTTCATGCGCGGCGTGCCGGGCCAGAAAGGCGTAGGTGACGCTGTCGATGGCAGCCAGATCGGCGCGATTTTCGCGCAGCCAGCGCAAGCTTTCACGGTGACCGCCGCTGATGCCGACCGACCCGAAGAACTGGCCGTGCCGATGCAACGGCGCCAGGCGCTGACGAAACAGATTCATGCCGCTGTTGGAGTCCTCGCTGTTGATCACGGCGCGACTGTTGCGAAAGTCCGCGAGCTGTTTTCGCGGGTCGTCAGCGCGACCAAGAATCAGGCTGCAATGGTTGCCGGCGCTGGCGTCGGGCAGTTCATAGCGTGGCCGGCCGATGACTCGGACCGCGCAGCGTAACGCCGTCATCAGCGGATACCCGCAGGTTTGCGTGAGCAGCAGGTGCGGTGATCGCCAGAGCTCGGGCAGCGATAGATGGGTCGCGTCGAGACGGCTGTGGCCCAGGTGTTCAAGGATGCGCGTAAGCCATAGTTCGTTGGCCAGGCGGATGGGCTCGGGGGCTGGGTACATCAGCAGTTCGGCGTGGTGTTGGGCCATGCATATTCTCCCCGACGACAATTACCAATGTAGGAGTGAGCCTGCTCGCGATAGCGGTGTGTCAGTCCACATTGATTTATCTGAACTACCGCTATCGCGAGCAGGCTCACTCCTACAAGGGGTTAGTGGTGTTCTTGTGATCAGTGAAAAGGATGCTCGGGACTGTCGATCGGCGTCAGCCCATTGCGCCGCCAGAACTCGCCATACCCCCGCACGACAAATCCGCCACTGCGCGCCACCCACTGCTCGCGACGCATCCAGTACACCTTGGGCAAGTCGTACCAGGCCAGCCCCGGCAAATCATGATGGACCAGATGAAAGTTGAGGTTGAGAAACATCCAGCGCCATGGCCACCCGGCTTCGTTGAGCACCGTGCGTTGCTCCGGCTGCGCATGGGGGCGGTGCTCGAAGTAGGAGCGGATCATCGCGATCGACAGCGCCGGCACGCTGATCAACAGCAGGTAATGCCACACCGGCAGGACGCTGTATCGGGCAATGAACCACAGCATCAGCAGGGTCGCGAAGCCGTGGGTCAGCCACATCAGCCATGCTTGGTAGTCAGCGTTTTTCAAGCGTTGTAGCTCCTCACGCGCCAACGCGGTCAACGCCAGCGGTGCGCCAATCACAACCCGGCCGAGTACGGTTTTGTTCAGCCAATGCATACCGCGCTCGAACAAAGAGCTGCCCTGCCAGTCGGCGGACTTCAAGTAACGGCTTTCCGGATCGACACCCGGCACGGTCAAATCCTCATCGCGGTGATGCAGCAAGTGGCTGTCGCGATAGAGCGTGTAGGGATACCACACGGCAAACGGTGGGTAGCCGAGGACTTTATTGACGATCGGCCAACGGGTCGGATGGCCGTGGAGCAGCTCATGCTGCAGTGACAACCACAGCACCAGCAACGGGATCAGCAGCAACGTACTCCAACCGCGACCCAGCCAAGCGCTGTTGAGGACAATGGCGAACCAGCCCGCATAAACAGCGATCAGCAACAGCCAGGTCGGCCATTCAGTACGGGCGGTAAAGCGTCGGCGCAGGGATTCGATTTGCTGGCGATGCTCGGCATCGAAATAAAAAGCCATGGCGTTGCTCGGAACGGGAGTAGTCCCCTTCTGTGCAACGACGCGGTTGAATCTTGCAGTTTATTTTTCGGACGGTGTGAAAGCCCGTGAACCGGGCTTTCGGTAGCGGTGATCAGTGGCCGAAGATGTCGACTTTCTTGGCTTTCTTTTCCGCGCGTTTTTCAATGGCGGTCTTGGCCGGTTTCTTCTTCGCGGCTTTCTTTGAATCCATACCTTTGGACATGATGCGTGCTCCACTCACAGGGGATGTGAGGTCAGGTATACACCTATCCGCAGGCGCGCGTTCTTTTATAATCGGCACTTTTCGAACCGATAGCGAAACCATGCCCGACATCCACTACAGCCAACTCGACGAATCGTTGTGGCCGCTGATGAACAAATTCTACCGCAGCCACCAGTCCTCGATGAAAGCCGTACGCGAGGCGCAGTTGTGGGTGGCGCGGCGCGGCGACATTGTGGCGGCGCTGTGTTTGCGGCCGGTAGCGGGCGGGCATTGGCTGACGGGGTTGTTTGTCGATCCGGAATGGCGGAAGCAAGGAATTGCCGCACAGTTGATTGGCGCCGCGATAAAAGACGTGAGCGAGCCGGTGTGGCTGTTTTGCCATCCGGATCTACGCGGGTTTTATGAGCGGCGCGGGTTCACGTTCGACCCGGCCCTGCCCCAGGCGATGGCGGAGCGGCTGAGCCGGTATGCGCGGAGCAAGCCGATGATTGCGATGGGACTGCACCCTTCGATCTGACCCAATTCCACCTGTAGGAGTGAGCCTGCTCGCGATAGCGGAGTATCAGTCACCGAATTTGTCACTGACAGACCGCTATCGCGAGCAGGCTCACTCCTACAGGGGAATTATGGTGGATTCGAATTAGTCGTCAGCCGCAGGATCCAGGTCGGGAAACATCACTTCGGTAAAGCCGAACTTGCTGAAATCGGTAATCCGCGACGGATACAGCCGGCCAATCAGGTGATCGCATTCATGCTGCACCACCCGCGCATGAAAGCCTGCGGCCACGCGCACAATCGGCTCGCCTTTCGGATCGAAGCCTTCGTAGCGAATCTGCTGATAACGATCCACCGCGCCGCGCAGGCCCGGCACCGACAGGCATCCTTCAAAACCCTCTTCGGTGAACGGGCTCAGCGGCGTGATCAGCGGGTTGATCAGGATCGTCTGCGGCACCGCTTCGGCGTCCGGGTAACGTTCGCTGTGCTCGAAGCCGAAGATCACCAGTTGCAGGTCAACGCCGATCTGCGGCGCGGCCAGGCCAACGCCGTTGACGCTTTCCATGGTCTGGAACATGTCATCGATCAGTTGCCACAGCTCTGGGCTGTCAAACATTTCGGCCGGCACGGGTGGGGCGATGCGCAGCAGGCGCTCGTCGCCCATTTTAAGAATTTCACGGATCATGGTCGGGCTTCATCAGTGTCCGGCTTGAGCGAATGATCGCGGCCCAGGCCCGAGACGTGTTGTTTGGGCGTTTCATCGGGGGTTTTGTCGCCCTTGTCCTTGCCTTCGGCGGACATGTGTTCGATGACCGCATTCATTTCCGCGCCCAGCAGCAACACCGCCGCGGAAATGTAGAAATACAGCAAGAGCACGATAATCGCACCGATGCTGCCATACATCGCGTTGTAGTTGGCGAAGGTTTTTACGTAAAAGGCAAAGCCCAGCGAGGCGATGATCCACACCACCACGGCCAGCACCGAACCTGGCGTGATAAAACGGAATTCCTGTCTGACGTCGGGCATCACGTAGTAGATCAGCGCCACGGCCACCATCATCAGAATCACGATCACCGGCCAGCGCGCAATCGTCCAGATGGTAACAATGACTTCTTCCAGCCCGACCTGCGCCGCAATCCAGCCCATCACCTGCGGCCCGAGCACCATCAGCGCGGCGGCGATCAACAGCATGCCGGCAATGCCGACGGTGTAGACGATCGACAATGGGAAACGCTTCCAGACCGGCCGGCCTTCAACCACGTCATACGCGGCGTTCATCGCGCTCATCATCAGCCGCACGCCGGCCGATGCGGTGTACAGAGCGATAACGATACCGATTGAAAGCAGGCCGCCCTTGGACTGCTGCAACTGATCGATCACCGGGTTGACCTGCTCCAGCGCCTGCGGCGGCAACACCAGCTCCGATTGCAGACGCAGCCAGGAGAAGAAATCCGGCAGGTGCAGAAAGCCGATCAGGGCAATCAGAAACAGAATGAACGGAAACAGCGAGAACAGCATCTGGTAGGCCAGTGCCGAGGCATAGGTCGACATCTCGTCGTCGATAAACTCGGTGACCGTGCGCACCATCACCCGGTGCAGGGGCAGACCTTTCATGTCCGGAAATATCATTCGCGTCTCCTTGCGCCGCAAAAGGTTGAAGTCGTGGCGACTCAGGGGCCGTTTTTTACCTCAAGGTAGCCTACTTGGCGATCCTTTGGCGGATGACCGCAGGGTTCTGATACAAAAACGGCCATCCTTGGATGGCCGCTCGGGTGATTCGTTCAAGGCTCGATTACGCCTTGTCGACGCCTTTCTTGACAGCGTCTTTGGCGTTGCCCACCGCTTGCTGGGCTTCGCCTTTTTTCTCTTGGACTTTGCCTTCCGCGTGGAGCCGGTCGTTGTCAGTAGCTTTGCCGACGCCTTGTTTGATGTTGCCGACGGCTTCGTTGGCCATGCCTTTTACTTTATCGCCTGTGCTACTCATGGTGTTCTCCGTGACGCATAAGGGAAGAAAAGTCAGTACGTAACGGTTGACCGGTACGCTTTGCGCCAAGTTTCAATTATTTTCCCGGGCATTTCGTCGTCGTGTGCAGGTTGCGCTTTATGTTTGCGTGCGTTGCCCCGAGAATGCGCTCCATAGGGGCGTTGCGCCCCAGGAACCGATCCGCAGGAATGTTATGAAACTCGATAAAAAGCAGGCCATCGCCCGTCGCAACCAGGAACTGGGCGGCGCCGTGCTGGGCAGCAACAATTGCCACTTCGCCGAACTGAACCGTAACCGCAACATCTGGTGGTTCGACCTGCCGGTGTCGCGCCTGGCCATCGGGCAGTACGAGTGGATCCACCTGCTGATGCACACGCCAGCCACCGACGAACTGCTGCACCTGAAAGTGCCGACGGTGTTCCTGCGCGAAAAGCTCGAAGGGCTGGTGATTCGCAATGAAGGCAAGCGCAAGGCCGCCTTGAGCCTGGAATTGAGTGCGGACAAGGATTCGTACCTGCAGGACATGCGACCGGCGGGAACCAACGTGAATTTTGCGCCGTTTCGTCAGTAACAGCTTCCCGAGCAGGCTCGCTCCCCCATTCAAACGCGTTCCGTCAGTGAGAACACCGTCAAATGTGGGAGCGAGCCTGCTCGCGAAGGCGGCTTCACAGTCGGCAGAAAACTAAAGTTTGCAGCTACAAAAAAGCCCCGCATCTGCGGGGCTTCGTGTTTAAGCGGCGCTCTTGGCCTTCAGCTTCTTCAGCTCTTCATCTCGCAGCTCACGACGCAGGATCTTGCCGACGTTGGTGGTCGGCAGCGCATCGCGAAACTCCACCGAACGCGGCACTTTGTAACCGGTGACGTTGGCGCGCATGTGGTCCATGACCTGTTCTTTGGTCAGGGTCACGCCCGGTTTGGCGACAATGAAAATCTTGATCGCTTCCCCTGATTTCTCGTCCGGCACGCCGATGGCCGCGCACTGCAACACGCCTGGCAGGGTCGCCAACACGTCTTCCAGTTCATTCGGGTACACGTTGAAGCCGGAGACCAGAATCATGTCTTTCTTGCGATCGACGATGCGCATGTAGCCGTCCGGCTGGATCAGCGCGATGTCGCCGGTCTTCAACCAGCCCTCGCTGTCGAGCATCTCGTCGGTGGCTTCCTGACGCTGCCAGTAGCCCTTCATCACTTGCGGGCCCTTGACGCACAGTTCGCCGATTTCGCCCAGCGGCTGCTCGACACCGGCGTCGTCGATGACTTTGCACAGGGTCGACGGCACCGGAATGCCGATGGTGCCGATCTGGATGTGCTGGATCGGGTTGACCGTGGCCACCGGACTGGTTTCGGTCATGCCGTAGCCTTCACAGATGGCGCAGCCGGTCACGGTTTTCCAGCGCTCGGCTGCCGCCAGTTGCAGGGCCATGCCGCCGGACAGGGTGACTTTCAGCGCCGAGAAGTCCAGCTTGCGGAAGGCTTCGTTGTTGCACAGGGCCACAAACAAGGTGTTGAGGCCGACAAAACCGCTGAACTTCCACTTCGACAGTTCCTTGACCATCGCCGACAGGTCGCGCGGATTGCTGATCAGGATGTTGTGGTTGCCGATCAGCATCATCGCCATGCAGTGAAAGGTGAACGCATAGATGTGGTACAGCGGCAGCGGCGTGATCAGGATCTCGCAGCCTTCGTTGAGGTTGGAGCCCATCAGCGCCTTGCACTGCAGCATGTTGGCGACGAGGTTGCGATGGGTCAGCATCGCACCCTTGGCCACGCCTGTGGTGCCGCCGGTGTATTGCAGCACGGCGACATCGCCGCTGTCCGGGTTGGCTTCCGCTACTGGCTGGCCGTGCCCCTTGCTCAGCACATCGTTGAACTTGATGGCGTTGGGCAGGTGATAGGCCGGCACCATCTTCTTCACGTACTTGATGACGCTGTTGATCAGCAGGCGCTTGAGCGGTGGCAGCAGGTCGGCGACTTCAGTGACGATGACGTGCTTGACCCCGGTTTTCGGCACCACGGCTTGCGCCAGGTGCGCCATGTTGGCCAGGCAGACAAGCGCTTTGGCACCGGAATCGTTGAATTGGTGTTCCATCTCCCGCGCGGTGTACAGCGGGTTGGTGTTGACCACGATCAGCCCGGCGCGAATGGCACCGAAAACCGCGACCGGGTACTGCAGGACGTTGGGCAGTTGCACGGCGATTCGATCGCCGGGCTGCAAGTCGGTATGCTGTTGCAGATAGGCGGCAAACGCACCGGACAATTCGTACAGTTCACCGTAGGTGATTGTCTTGCCCAGGTTGCTGAAAGCCGGTTTGTCGGCGAAGCGTTGGCAGGATTGCTTCAACACTGCCTGAATGTTCGGATACTCGTCTGGATTGATGTCGGCAGCAATTCCAGCCGGGTATTTATCCTTCCAAAAGTCTTCGATCATGGAAGCCCACTCCTCAGCAACGCGAATTCTTCACCGCATTTGATGCGATTATTATTGGTGTGTGTTTTGTATTGGTGAATCTGGCTTTACAGAGGCCGAGAAGTCACAAAGCGCGCCGAGAGTAGCAGCTTTGCCAAGGGTCGACTAGAGCCAAACGTGGGCCCTACAGTCATATTGATGACTCAAGACTTGCCAGCAGTCATTTTAGAGCAAAAATCCTATAAACCTGTGAAAGCCCCGGTTTTCATGGGCACCAAACAAAGAATCGCGAGCAGGCTCACTCCTACAGGGAGTACACAGTTCCCTTGTAGGAGTGAGCCTGCTCGCGATCCGCGCAACGCACGGCCATTCACCGCTTAGGCGATATCCCGCAACTCACGCCGCAGAATTTTCCCTACAGGCGTCATCGGCAATGACTCACGCAACACAATGTGTTTGGGCACCTTGTAGGCGGTGAAATTCTCTTTGCAGTAGGCCTTCAGTTCTTCAAGGCTGACCCCGGACTCCCGCGCCACCACGAACAGCTTCACGGCCTCGCCCGAACGTTCGTCCGGCACGCCGATCACCGCACAGTTGGCGACTTTCGGGTGAGCCATGACCACGTCTTCGATTTCGTTGGGGTACACATTGAAGCCCGAGACAATGATCATGTCCTTCTTGCGGTCGACGATGCGCACAAAACCGTCCGGGTCGATCACGGCAATGTCGCCAGACTTGAACCAGCCGTCGGCATCCAGCACTTCGGCAGTGGCTTCGGGTTTGTTCCAGTAGCCCTTCATGATCTGCGGGCCTTTGATGCACAACTCGCCGCGCTCGCCCAGGGGCAGCTCGGCACCGTCATCATCGATGACTTTGAGCAAAGTGCCCGGCACCGGCAGGCCCACCGTGCCCAGGCGCGACTGGTCGCCGTACGGGTTGGTGCAGGCCACCGGCGAGGTTTCGGTCAGACCGTAACCTTCAGTGATGCGACACCCGGTGATCTGCTCCCAACGCTCGGCGGTGGCCTTGACCAGCGCGGTGCCGCCGGAGTTGGTGAGTTTCAGGCTGGAGAAATCCAAAGTCTTGAAATCCGGATGGTCCATCAGCGCCACAAACAAGGTGTTCAAGCCGAGCAACGCCGAGAAGCGCCAGTTTTTCAGTTCCTTGATGAAGCCGGCGATATCGCGCGGATTGGTGATCAGTACGTTGTGATTGCCCGAGACCATCATGCACATGCAGTTCGCGGTGAAGGCATAGATGTGGTACAGCGGCAGCGGCGCGACCATCACTTCCTGCCCTTCGCGCAGCAGCGGCTGACCATCCGGCCCGAGCTGCGCCAGACAGGCGCGCACCTGCTGCATGTTCGCCACCAGATTGCCATGGGTGAGCATCGCGCCCTTGGCCAGGCCCGTGGTGCCGCCGGTGTATTGCAGCACGGCAATGTCGTCGAGGCCGACGCTCAACGGTTTGATACCCAGGCCCCGGCCCAGACGCAGCGCACTCTTGAACGAGGTCGCCTGCGGCAGCGAATACGCCGGGACCATTTTTTTCACTTTGCTGACCACGGTGTTGACCAGCCAGCCCTTGGCAGTGGGCATCAGATCGCCCATCTTCGCTTCGATCAGGTACTGGATGTCCGTGTCGGGCAGCACTTCCTGGACTTTCTGCCCGAACACGTTCAGGTACACCAGCGCCCGCGCGCCGGAGTCCTTGAACTGGTGACGCATCTCGCGCGCGGTGTACAGCGGATTGGTATTGACCACGATCAGCCCGGCACGCAAAGCGCCGAACACCGCAATCGGATAATGCAGGACGTTAGGCATCTGCACCGCGATGCGATCCCCCGGCACCAGATCGGTATGCGCTTGCAGATAGCCGGCGAACGCGGCGCTCTGACGTTCGAGTTCGGCGTAAGTCAGGGTGATACCCATGTTGCTGAACGCCGGACGATCGGCGAATTTTTTGCAGGAACGCTCGAACACCTCGATCACCGACTTGAACTCACCCATGTCGATGTCCAGCGGTACGCCGGCCGGGCGTTTGTCGTTCCAGAAATCAGGTTGCATTGTTCTTGTCCTCTTTACCTGAGCCGATCCGGGCCGCGTTTCTGTCATTTCTCGCTCATCCGTTGAGCGGGAAAGCAAAAAGCGGAGCTTCACGGACACTAGCAGTTATGGCCAATCAGGCAAATATGGGTAAAGCCGTCATTGACCGTGTGAATCTTCCTGCCGTGGCGTGGGCTGATCAGACGCGCTATACATGTGCCGACCCTGAGCAAAGGAATCGCCATGATCCACGACACCCTATGGCTGGATGCGAGTGACCGCAGCCGCCTGTACGTCAATCGCTGGCTGCCGGGCGCGCCGTTGAAAGCGGTGATTCTGATAGCCCATGGCATGGCTGAACACAGCGGTCGCTACGCCAGACTCGCCGACACGTTTTGCGACAAAGACTACGGTGTGTACGCCCCGGATCTGCGCGGACATGGCCGAACCGCCGACAACGGCACCCTCGGCCACTTCGCCGATGACGACGGCTGGCGCAAAGTGCTCGGCGACCTCGCCAGCCTCAACCAGCACATCGGCCAGCAACACCCCGGCGTGCCGATTATCCTGCTCGGCCACAGCATGGGCAGCTACCTCGCTCAAGGCTATTTGCTGCACCACAGTGCCAGCCTGCAGGGGGCGATACTCAGCGGTTCCAATTTCCAGCCGGTCGCCCTGTATCGCGCCGCCCGCCAGATCGCGCGTCTGGAAAAGCTGCGTCAGGGCGGCAAGGGCCGCAGTGCGCTGATCGAGTGGCTGTCGTTCGGCTCGTTCAACCATAAATTCAAACCGGTGCGTACCCGTTTCGACTGGCTCAGCCGCGATCCGCTGGAAGTCGACCGCTACGCCAGCGATCCTTTATGCGGCTTTCGCTGCACCAATCAGCTGTGGATCGACCTGCTCGGCGGGTTGCAGCAAATCAGCAAAGCGTCCAATCTCGCCCAGATCGATCCGGGCCTGCCGCTGCTGGTGATTGGCGGCGAATGTGATCCGGTGAGCGAGGGCAAGCGTCTGACTGATCTGGCCAATGCCCTGCGCGCGGCGGGCAGCCAGCACCTGCACCTGAAGATCTACCCGCAGGCCCGGCACGAATTGTTCAACGAAACCAATCGCGATGAAGTCAGCGCCGATGTGCTGGCCTGGATCGACCAGGCCCTGAGCCATCCGCGCCGCCATCGCAGCGAATAACTTTTTATGGATTGATTCAATCCGTCACAGGAATCGAGACCGATGACCCAGGTTACCAACATCCCTTACGAAGCCCTCGAAGTCGGCCAGACCGCCAGTTACAGCAAGACCGTCGAGGAGCGCGACATTCAGCTGTTCGCGGCCATGTCGGGCGACCACAACCCGGTGCACCTGGACGCCGAGTTCGCCGCCGCCAGCATGTTCAAGGAGCGAATCGCCCACGGCATGTTCAGCGGTGCGCTGATCAGCGCCGCCGTTGCCTGCGAATTGCCTGGGCCGGGGACTATCTATATCGGTCAGCAGATGAGCTTTCAGAAGCCGGTGAAGATTGGCGACACGCTGACGGTGCGCCTGGAAATTCTCGAGAAACTGCCGAAGTTTCGCGTGCGCATTGCCACTCGCGTGTTCAACCAGCGTGATGAATTGGTGGTGGATGGCGAGGCGGAGATTCTCGCGCCGCGCAAGCAGCAGACGGTGACGTTGCCGACTTTGCCAGCGATCAGTATTGGCTGATTGGCTGCGCAAAATAAAAGTGGGAGCGAGCCTGCTCGCGAAGGGGTCGTATCAGCAACATCAGAGTTGCATGACACACCGCATTCGCGAGCAAGCCCGCTCCCACATTTTGTTTCAGTGACGCTTACGAGTTGGCGCGAGCCTGGTTACGCAGGGCTTTCACTTGATCGTGGTTGCGTTGTACGCCGTGGTACTGACGCTCAACCAGATCCTTGATGCCCACCAGGTTGTGCTTGTTGATTTTCTCGATGGCTTCACGATAAGCCTTCAGCGCATGGTCTTCACCGCGCTCGGCTTCGTTCAGAACGGCCTCTTCGTCCTTGCCGGTGAACATCGCTTTGACGTCGACCCAGCGACGGTGCAGGTCGCCGCTGACGCTGGTCGAAGTTTCCGGATCGCCACCCAGCGAGCGCACCTGAGCTTGCAGCTCGGCAGCAGCGGTAGCGCAGTCGGCGGAGCGCTGCACAAACAGGGTTTTCAGTTCAGGGTGCTTGATGTCTTCGGCGCAAGTCTTGAACCCTTCCTGACCGTCCTTGCAGGTTTCAATCAGGTCGTTGAGTACAGAAATGGCTTCTTTATTCATGTCGGTCATTTTTCAATTCCTTGCGATGGGTTGAAGATGCAAGGGATATTGCAGTGTGCGTGCCAGCTTCGCTTATCAGATTAAACCCTTTAATTTCAATACGTTACATATAGAGCAAAAATCTGTATTCCTGTTATTTGCATGATCTGTCATTTGGCCTGCATGCAGAATGCCTGTATTTTCCAGTTTGTTTTAAAGCCAGACGAAAACGCGATGAATCCTGAAAAACTCGAATTGCTGATCACCCGCGAAATGCCCTTCGGCAAATACAAGGGACGGATCATTGCCGACCTGCCGGGGCCCTATCTGAACTGGTTCGCCCGCGAAGGCTTTCCCCATGGCGAACTTGGCGGTCTGTTGGCGTTGATGCAGGAGATCGACCACAACGGCCTGTCGGACCTGCTTGAACCGCTGCGCGCCAAACACGGCAAACCCGCTCCGCGTCATTGAAGCGCCCTCCTCTTTCAGAGCTGACCGACCATGCCCGATAACACCCGCCGCGCCCGTGACGAAGCGTTCTGGATGACGTTCGCCGACCGTTACGATGCACAACCCGGCCCCGTGAACCTGGAGAACGGCTACTTCGGGCGCATGTCGCGCACGGTGATCGAGGAGTACCACCGCAACATCGAGCTGATCAACACCAGCAACTCGGTGTATGTGCGCCAGCGTTTCGAGCAACAGGACAGCCTCGACATTCGCGCACAACTGGCCGAGCTGCTCGGCGTGCACGCGCAGTGCGTGGCGTTCACCCGCAACGCCACCGAAGGCCTGCAATCGCTGATCCGCAATTACAACCGCCTGCAACCGGGCGATCAGGTGCTGATCTGCGATCTCGAATACGACACGGTCAAAGGCGCAATGCGCTGGCTGGCCCGGCAGCGCGGCGCCGAGGTCATCGAGATCGACCACACGCACCCGGCCAGTTTCGACAGCCTGCTGGCGACCTACCGCGCGGCGTTTATCGCTCACCCGAAACTCAAGCTGATGGCCCTGACGCACGTCACGCACCGCACAGGCCTGGTGATGCCAGTGGCAGCCATCGCCGCGCTCGCCAAGGAATATGGCGTCGACATCATCCTCGACGGTGCCCACGCGCTCGGCCAGGTCGAGTTCAATCTGGAGGCACTGGGCATCGCGTTCGCCGGATACAACCTGCACAAATGGATCGGCGCACCGCTGACCCTGGGCTTTGTCTACATCGCGCCGCAGCGTCTGGCCGACATCGACCCGGACATGGGCGAAACGCACTTCCCGGGCAACGATATCCGTGCACGAACCTCGTACAGCACGCCGAACATTCCCGCGTTGATGACGTTGCCGCTGGTACTCGAAGAGCATCGTTCCCTCGGCGGCGCCCCGGCCAAAGGTGCGCGGCTCAACTATCTGCGCAATCTATGGGTCAGCGCGGTGCGGCACCTGCCGGGCATCGAGGTGATGACGCCCGACGATCCACGGTTGTACTGCGGCATCACCTCGCTGCGTTTCACCCGGCACGACGATCAGCAAGCGATGGCCGAGCGCCTGCTCAACGAATACAACCTGTTCAGCGTGGTGCGTCACGGCGCCGCCAGCGGGCCGAGCATTCGCATCACACCAGGGCTGACCACCACGGCAGCCGAGATGGAACTGCTGGTGCGGGCGCTGAACCAGCTGCGCTAAAACGGCACACCGACGTTTTTTTCGTAGCCCTCGAGGCCGAGCTGCGACGACACGGCAAAGGTATCGATGCCGAGCGTCTGCCAAGCGAAGGCGCCGTCCTCGAAGTCATCGCCGGCAATCGGCTGCAACATCAGTTGCAGCGCGTCATCGGCGCGGGGTTCACAGCCGCAGCGGCCGGGCAAGTGCAAGGTTCCGGCCCACGCCTCATGATCGGCTCGCGCGCCCGCATCGTCGCCTGGAATGTACACGTTCAGGGTAAGGCAGGAAGTGCCCGCTATCAGACGATCCGGACAGACACTGGTGAAACGGACGACGCCGTGGCTATCGGTCGATTGACTGCCGCGCAGATAGACGTCGGTATCGATTGCCTGCTGAATACGCACCAGCGCGCGGTTAACCGGTTCGCCGGTCATGGCATCGACCAGCGACAGCCGCAGGATCAGTGGCAGGCCCTCGACGCCTCGGCTGATGTTGCGCACCTCGGCTTCGGCTGAGCGCCAATCGGGCCCGCCAGGGGCTGACCGTTGCGGTTGATAAAGGGAGTGTGGCGTAGGGGTCAGAGACTGAAGGTCGTCCATGAGGCGTTCTCTCTTCCATAAGATGAACGCAGGTTAACCTTGGGAAAAAGCCCGTGTGCGTTAACTATGTATCGCAACATGTACGGGCACTTTTCTCAGCACAAAAAAAACGGTGCGCCGACCAAGCGCACCGAAAAGCCGTAGAACACACAACGAAGTGTAGGGGTGACGATCAGTCCAGCAGCGCCAGGGCTTCGGCAGTGCATTCCTGAATACGGGCCCAGTCGCCGTTCTTGATCCACTCCGGATCAAGCATCCAGCTACCGCCCACGCACATGACGTTTTTCAATGCCATGTAGCTCTTGATGTTGGCCGGGCTCACGCCGCCGGTCGGGCAGAATTTCACTTCACCGAACGGGCCGCCCAACGCTTTGATCGCCGCGACGCCGCCACTGACTTCCGCCGGGAACAGCTTGAAGCGGCGATAGCCCAGACCGTAGCCTTCCATGATGCCCGAGGCGTTGCTTATGCCCGGCAACAGCGGAATCGGGCTGTCGACGCTGGCTTCGAGCAGGTCGCGGGTGATGCCTGGGGTGACGATGAACTGCGAACCGGCCGCTTCGGCTGCCGCGAGCATGTTGCGGTCAAGCACGGTGCCGGCGCCGGTCATCAGTTCCGGGCGCTGTTCGCGCAGGATCTGGATGGCCTTGAGGCCGAATTGCGAACGCAGGGTCACTTCCAGCGCGGTCAGGCCACCGGCGGCGAGCGCGTCGGCCAGTGGCAGCACGTCCTGTTCGCGAGCGATGGTGATCACCGGCAAGATCCGCGCCTTGGCGCAGAGACTGTCGATCAGGGCAACTTTGTCCGCCATGGAAACGGTCGGGGATAGGGTTGTCATAGCGGCTGTTCCTTGGCTCATGGGCACCAGTAGATCTCTAACGTAGGTTGCAGGAACGCGCGCACCGGCATGGCCGCGACGTCATCGGATGCCAGCGCGGCATTCAGGGTGGTCAGTTTCGACTGACCGGAAATCGACAGAATCTTGTGTCGGGCCGACGCCAGCAATGCCCGACTCATGGTCAGGCGCTGACGCGGCACGCTTGGCGCGAGCATCGGCCAGCAACGACGCGTGCCGTCGGCTTGCAGGGCTTCGGCGAGGTTCGGGCTGTCTGGAAACAACGACGCGGTGTGACCGTCATCGCCCATGCCCAGCACCAGCACATCAATCGCCGGCAGTTCAGCGAGCAAGCGGTCGGCCTGTTCGGCGGCCTGTTCGACATTCGCCGCAGCGCTGTAGAGGCTGAGGAACTGCGCCTTGGCCGCCGGGCCCTTGAGCAGGTACTGCTTGAGCAGACCGGCGTTGCTGTCGGCATGTTCAACCGGCACCCAGCGCTCGTCGGCGAGGGTGATCACGACGTTCGACCAGTCCAGTTCCTGCTTGGCCAGGTGCTGGAAAAACGCCACCGGGCTACGCCCCCCGGACACCACCAGCACCGCATTGCCGCGTGCCGCAATGGCTTCGCTCAGTTGCTTGGCAACGTTCAGCGCCAAGCCTTCGGCCAGCAGCACCGGGCTCTTGAATTCGTGGGCATTCACGCCCGCTGGCAGTTGCACATCAGATATCGCCATACCACGACCTCCCATCCCGCGTGATCAGTGCAATGGAGCTCATCGGCCCCCACGACCCGGCCGCATACGGCTTGGGCGCGTCACCGGATTTTTTCCATCCGGCGATCAACTGGTCACACCACTTCCACGCGGCTTCGATTTCATCTTTACGGACAAACAGGTTCTGATTGCCGTTCATCACTTCCAGCAACAACCGCTCGTAGGCATCGGGGATCCGCGCGCTACGCCAGGTGTCGGAGAAATTCAGTTGCAGCGGCCCGCTGCGCAGTTGCATGCCTTTGTCCAGGCCCTGCTCCTTGGTCATCACGCGCAAGGAAATGCCTTCGTCCGGTTGCAGGCGGATGATCAGCTTGTTACTGATCTGCAAGCGCTGCTCGGGGGCGAAAATGTAGTGCGACGGTTCCTTGAAATGGATGACGATCTGCGACAGCTTCTGCGGCATGCGCTTGCCGGTACGCAGGTAGAACGGCACGCCGGCCCAGCGCCAGTTACGGATGTCGGCACGCAGGGCGACGAAGGTTTCGGTGTCGCTCTGGGTATTGGAGTTGGGTTCTTCGAGATAGCCCGGAACGGATTTGCCTTCGCTGTGGCCGGCGATGTACTGGCCGCGCACCACTTGCGTGGTCAGGCCTTCCGGGCTGATCGGCGCCAGCGCTTTGAGCACTTTCACTTTCTCGTCACGGATGCTGTCGGCGGACAGGTCGGCCGGCGGGTCCATGGCAATCAGGCACAGCAGCTGCAACAGGTGATTCTGGATCATGTCGCGCAGTTGGCCGGCCTTGTCGAAATAGCCCCAACGGCCTTCGATGCCGACCTTCTCGGCCACGGTGATTTCCACGTGGGAGATGTAATTCTGGTTCCACTGGGTTTCGAACAGGCTGTTGGCGAAACGCAGGGCGATCAGGTTCTGAACGGTTTCTTTGCCCAGGTAGTGGTCGATGCGGTAGGTGCGGTCTTCCGGGAAGAACTGCGCCACGGCATCGTTAACCTTGCGCGAAGATTCGAGGTCCGAACCGATCGGCTTTTCCAGCACCACGCGGGTGTTCGCGGCCAGACCAACTTTTTCCAGGTTTTCGCAGATCGCGCCGTATACAGCCGCCGGGGTGGCGAAATAGGCAATCATGCGCTGGCTGCTGCCGGCCTGTTCGGCCAGCGCGACGTAGTCGTCAGCCTTGAGAAAGTCGACGTGCAGATAAGTCAGGCGCGCCAGAAAGCGCTCGGCCACGGTTTCGTTCAGTTCTTTGCCGACATAGCGGCGCAGTTCGGCGGCAATAAACGCCAAGTGCTGCTGCTCGGTACCGGCTTCACGGGCCAACGCGATGATGCGCGTGTCCTCATGCAGCAGATCGGCGCCATCGAGGTGATAAAGGGCAGGAAACAGCTTGCGCAGGGCCAGATCGCCCAACGCGCCGAACAAGGCAAAGGTGCACGGTTCAACCGTAATCGAAGGCATGATGTTTGTTCTTTTATCAAGTTAAGCTACAAATACCTTTTTTCAAGGCATCACTCAAGGGAAAATGTAGTAATAACCACAACATTTTCGCAAAATACACATTCCGTGTGGTGGTCGGTCAGAGCCATCAGTAGGATAGGCCACCGTCACGGGCCATATCAAAGGCCCGATTTGCATAACCCCGCGCGTCCTTGCGCAGGTGAATTAGGAATGTCATATGGACCGCGTGCGAAATTTACTGGAACAGATCCAGAGTCGCCTTGAAGAGCTGAACAAGGCCGAACGCAAAGTGGCCGAAGTGATCCTGCTCAACCCGCAGCAGGCCACCCGCTTCAGCATCGCCGCCCTCGCCCAGGCGGCGTCGGTGAGCGAACCGACGGTCAACCGTTTCTGCCGCTCGTTCGGCGTCAGCGGCTACCCCGAGCTCAAGCTGCAACTGGCGCAGAGCCTGGCCAGTGGCGCGGCGTATGTCAGCCGGGCAGTCGAGGCCGACGACAATCCCGAAGCGTACACGCAGAAAATTTTCGGCAGCGCCATTGCATCGTTGGACAGTGCATGTCAGGCACTCGATCCGAACCTGATCAGCCGCGCCGTCGACCTGTTGATTCAGGCGCGGCAGATTCACTTTTTCGGCCTCGGCGCTTCGGCCCCGGTGGCGCTGGATGCGCAGCACAAATTCTTCCGTTTCAATCTGGCCGTTACCGCCCACGCTGATGTGCTGATGCAACGGATGATCGCTTCGGTGGCGCACACCGGCGAGCTGTTCGTGATCATTTCCTACACCGGGCGTACCCGCGAGCTGGTGGAAGTGGCGCGGATTGCCCGTGAGAACGGTGCTTCGGTGCTGGGCCTGACCGCCGAGAATTCGCCGCTGGCCAAGGCCAGTACCCTGAGCCTGAACATTCCGCTGCCGGAAGACACCGACATTTATATGCCGATGACTTCGCGGATCATTCAGTTGACCGTGCTGGATGTGCTGGCAACGGGGATGACCCTGCGCCGTGGTGTGGATTTCCAGCCGCATTTGCGCAAGATCAAAGAGAGCCTGAATGCGAGCCGGTATCCGGTGGGTGACGAGTTCAATTGATCCAAAATCTCGGCTGACTGGATAATCGCCATCGCGAGCAGGCTCACTCCTACATTTGAAACGCATTCCCCCTGTAGGAGTGAGCCTGCTCGCGATGAGGCCAGCGGCAGCAACACAGAATCAGGCCGCCGCCCACGCCTGCAAACTCAAATGCGCCTTCTCCCCCGGCGCCAGATGCAGACTGTCGGTGCCGCCCGCCGCTGCTTCCACGCAGACGAACTCGCAAATCTCATCCCAACTCACCCCCAACAGCGGCCGTGACCCCGGGTGCCAGACCACTGTGTCACCACTGTCACCCGTATCAATGCACAACTCACGCTGCCAGGCGTGGTCCTTGAGCTGCAATTCGCCGTCATGCTGAAACACCCGCTGGCAGCCGCCATCAACCCGCAACTCACCTTCCTGCTGACAAACCTGACGGTTCAACTGGTCATAGCCCTGCGCGCCTTCGAGGCCAGACAGCGCTATCTCACCAACATCGCCAATACGCCAGTAAGCGTGCAACGCCTGGCTCAACTGGCAGGGCATGTCGTCCTGATGCTCGGTGCTCAGACGTAACTCCATGCGTTCGCCCAGATGCGCGTGCAGGTCGACTTGCCAGTCGCACAGCTGCAATTGCCAATGCAGGCGCACGCCATCCTCGGCGCTGCTGCTGTCGAGCAGTTTCCAGTCAAGCAATCGCGCCCAACCGTGGGACGGCCACGCGTTTTCGCTCGGGTGGCGGCCATACCACGGCCAGCACACCGGTACGCCACCGCGAATCGCGCCGACATGCGGCCACTTCGCCGCACACCATAACCACGGCTTTTGCCCGCGCGGTTGAAAGTGCAGCAACTGCGCGCCCTGACGACTGAACACCGCCTGACACAGCGGATGATCGATCACCAACACGTCGCGCAACTGATAGCGCTCCCAGGCGAACACCGGTCGCTCGCGCAGGGACTTGAAGAAGCGTTGCAGCGGATGCTCATGCATTGGCTACGGTCCTGAAAATCATGGGGGTACTCAATTACCTATGTGACCGGTTAATACTGTGGCGAGGGGGTTTATCCCCGCTGGGTTGCGAAGCGGCCCCAGAACCATTCACTGAGGTGTATCAGCCAGACCGCGTTTTCTGGGTTTGCGACTGCTTCGCAGTCGAACGGGGATAAATCCCCTCGCCACAAATGGGCACGACGCAACCCTTTCTGCGGGTCTCGCAAAAAAAAGCGGACAGCCAAGGCTGTCCGCAAAATGCGCACATAGAGAGGAGCTTATCGCAGACGCGTCAGAACGTAGACTGAATTTTCAGGCCAGCGACCAAAGCGTTATCGACTTCATCCACACCGCCCGGATGGGTGATGTATTGCAGGTTGGGACGCACGGTCAGCCAGTTGGTGACGTGAAAGCCGTAGTTGAGCTCGTAGT
This sequence comes from Pseudomonas sp. SWRI81, assembly GCF_014268545.1. Taxonomy (NCBI): domain Bacteria; kingdom Pseudomonadati; phylum Pseudomonadota; class Gammaproteobacteria; order Pseudomonadales; family Pseudomonadaceae; genus Pseudomonas; species Pseudomonas sp. SWRI81. Next base: position 32,784 of record NZ_JABWQS010000015.1, on the reverse strand, counting down.
TGTATTCGGTTTCACGAATCGGCGAGAACGCGGCGTTGTCGTAGTCGGAAACACCGTTGGAAGCGTTCAACAGCTCAGCGTTGCGCTTGACGTCCTTGTTGACGTGGATGCGCGCCGCGCCAATGCCGATGTCATCTTTCGGACGCGCATCAAACGGACCTTTGTAGACAAACATCACCGACTGGTAGTTGTCGATGAAGTTGGTGTCCTTGTCGTGGAAGGTCGCGTTGGCGGCAATGTTCAGACCGCGCGTCGCATCACCGTTGTGGGTAGTGAGTTGCTGTTGCGCGACGAACCAGTAGCCGCTTTTGCTGCTGTGGGTCTTGTAGGCATCGCCAGTGGTTGCCGCGTCGAAACCGTTGACGTCTTCGCGAACGTCATCGGCATCGGCCGTGCTCTTGTAGTAACCGATGCGGTACTCGCCCGGCAGGCTGTTGACCTTCGGCGACCAGACCAATTCAACCGGCAAAACGGTACCCTTGGTGCCGCTGCCACTGAGCTTGAAGCCGTTGCCGTGTTCCAGCTGCGACGGGTTCTGGTTGTACGCACCGATCTGCGCGTAGAGCTCGTCGTTGATGTTGTACTTCACACGGATAGCGGCCTGGCTGACCGGCCAGTTGTACCAGATGTTGGTTGCCCAGTTACCCACCTGAGAACCGCAGAACGCCAGGTTCTGGAACTCGCACGGGAAGGTGTTGAAGTCTTCGCCTTCACCGAAGTAACCGGCCTTGACGTCGAGCTTGTTGTCGAAGAACTGGTGCTGAATCCACAACTGGGTCAGACGCACCATGTGGCCACGGCCGTAGACTTCCTGCGAGGAACTGAGGGTGCCGGCACGCGGATCGCCAACGCGGTCGTTGGAGATGTTGTAGCCGTTACGATTGGTCAGCTGGATCTTCGCCTGGGTGTTGTCCCAGCCCCACAGTTTTTGCAGGTCGAGGGCCACGCCCAGACCGAACTGGTCGGCGTAACGCGCGGTCTTGTCGTCGTTGTAGCCGCCGTTCAGGTTGGCGCCCATTTCCCCAACGTAGTCGGCCTTGATGTCGATACCCTGCTCGATCAGCCTGGTCCGCTCCCCACCCCAGTCACCGGTCATCCATTTGGAGTCGGAGCTGAACGCATCCGCCGCCATCGCATTGCCGGCCAGCACCAATGCCGCAGCAGCGGACATTTGGCAGATCAACCGGGCATTGACGTGTTTCTTTTTCATCCCTACATCCTCGTCTTTATTGTTATTAACTGTTTTTATCTAACGCGGTTTACATAAAGTGCGACGAATGACAGGCCATTCACCGCGTGCTCCTTTTTTTGTAGGAGTGAGCCTGCTCGCGATAGCGGTTTTACATTCAACATCTCTGTCGACTGACACACCGTCATCGCGAGCAGGCTCACTCCTACAGGGTTCTTCAGCGGCCTTTGAATTGCGCCACATTCGCCGACCGGACTTCAGCCTGCGCCTGGCTCGCAACGCCCAGACGCTCGCCGGTATTGGCATCGAACAACAACACTTTCGATGGATCGAACTGCAGCGTCAGGCTTTCGCCCACCTGCGGTGCCACGTCCGGCGCCAGACGGCAGCAGACTTTGGTGTCGTTCAAATTGACGAACACCAGGGTGTCCGGACCCGTCGGTTCGGTGACCTGCACTTCGGCACGAATGCTCGGCAAACCATTGCCCTCGCCGTTCGCCAGACAGATCTGCTCCGGGCGCAGGCCGAGGATCACTTCGCGGTCTTCAAGCCCGGCGTCCTGCATGCTCATCGGCAACTCGCAACGCGCCTGACCGCTGTCGAGCAACGCCAGCAGACGACCGTCCTTGCGTTGCAAACGCAGGGGGATGAAGTTCATCGGCGGCGAACCAATGAAGCTCGCCACGAACAGGTTGGCCGGGTCGTTGTAGATCTCTTTAGGCGTGCCGAACTGCTGAATGATTCCGTCTTTCATCACCGCAACCTTGTCGCCCAGCGTCATCGCTTCGATCTGGTCGTGGGTCACGTAAACCGTGGTGGTTTTCAGCCGCTGGTGCATCAGTTTCATTTCGGTGCGCATCTCGACGCGCAGCTTGGCGTCGAGGTTGGACAGCGGTTCGTCGAACAGATAAATCTTCGGTCGACGCGCCAGTGCGCGGCCCATCGCCACCCGTTGTTGCTGTCCGCCGGAGAGCTGACCCGGTTTGCGGTTGAGCAAGTGTTCGATCTGCAGCAGCTTGGCCACACGGGCAACTTCTTCATCGATCGAGGCCTGCGGCATCTTGCGGATCTTCAGGCCGAATTCGATGTTCTCGCGCACGCTCATGGTCGGGTACAGCGCGTAGGACTGAAACACCATAGCGATGTCACGATCCTTGGGGCTCATGCCGCTGACGTCCTGATCGCCGATCATGATCGCGCCGCCGGTGATGGTTTCCAACCCGGCGATGCAGTTCATCAAGGTCGATTTGCCGCAGCCCGACGGGCCGACGAGAATCAGGAATTCACCGTCCTTGATCGACAGTTCGATGTTCTTCAGGGTGTCCGGCAAGCCGGCGCCGTAAGTCTTGTTTACATTGCGAAGTTCGAGCGTTGCCATGATTACCCCTTGACTGCGCCGGCCGTCAGCCCGCGCACGAAATACTTGCCTGCGACCACATAGACCAGCAGGGTCGGCAGGCCGGCGATCATCGCCGCTGCCATGTCCACGTTGTATTCCTTGGCGCCGGTGCTGGTGTTGACCAGGTTGTTCAGCGCCACGGTGATCGGTTGCGAATCACCGCTGGAGAACACCACCCCGAACAGGAAGTCGTTCCAGATCTGGGTGAATTGCCAGATCAGGCAGACCATGATGATCGGCGTCGACATCGGCAGGATGATGCGGCGGAAAATCGTGAAGAACCCCGCGCCGTCCAGACGCGCGGCCTTGACCAGCGCATCGGGAATGCTCACGTAGTAGTTACGGAAGAACAGCGTGGTGAACGCCAGACCGTAAACCACGTGAACGAACACTAGGCCGGTGGTGGTGCTCGCCAGGCCCATCTTGCCGAGGGTGAACGAGGCTGGCAGCAGCACGGTCTGGAACGGCAGGAAGCAGCCGAACAGCAACAGGCCGAAGAACAACTGCGAACCGCGAAAGCGCCACATCGACAGCACGTAGCCGTTCAACGCACCGATGGCCGTGGAGATGATCACGGCGGGCACGGTGATCTTGATCGAGTTCCAGAAGTAGCCGTCAACCGTGGCCCAGGCCTTGACCCAGCCGATACCGCTGACCACCGTCGGCCAGCTCAGCAGGTTGCCGGTGCTGATGTCTTCAGGGGTTTTGAAGCTGGTCAGCAACATCACCACCAGCGGCACCAGATACAGAAACACAGCGAAAATCAGCACCGCGTAGATGGCGATGCGACTGAAGCTGATGGCAGGTTTGGCAGCGAGACTAGTCATTGCGCTTGGTCCTCAGCTCGGAATACAGGTAAGGCACGATGATCGCCAGGATCGCACCGAGCATCAGAATCGCACTGGCCGAGCCCATGCCCATCTGGCCGCGACTGAAGGTGAAGGAGTACATGAACATCGCTGGCAGGTCAGAGGAATAACCCGGACCACCGGCCGTCATCGCCGCGACCAGGTCGAAGCTCTTGATCGCGATGTGCGCCAGGATCATCACCGCACTGAAGAACACCGGACGCAGGCTTGGCAGCACGACTTTCCAGTAGATGCGCGGCATGCTCGCGCCATCGATTTGCGCAGCACGAATGATCGATTGATCGACGCCGCGCAGGCCGGCGAGGAACATCGCCATGATGAAGCCCGAGGCTTGCCACACAGCGGCGATCACCAGGCAGTAGACCACGCGATCCGGGTCGATCAGCCAGTCCAGACGGAAGCCTTCCCAGCCCCAGTCACGCAACAATTTGTCCAGGCCCATGCCCGGGTTGAGCAGCCATTTCCACGCGGTACCGGTGACGATCATCGAGAGCGCCATCGGGTACAGGTAAATGGTGCGGATAAAGCCTTCGCGACGGATGCGCTGGTCGAGGAACACCGCCAGCAACACGCCGATCACCAGGGTAATGCCGATGAACATGCCGCCGAACACAGCGAGGTTTTTGCTTGCGACCCACCAGCGGTCGTTGTCGAACAACCGTGCGTATTGCGCCAGGCCCGCCCACTTGTAATTGGGCAGGAACGTCGACGTGGTGAACGACAGAACGAACGTCCACAGGATGTAGCCATAAAAGCCCACCAGCACGATGAACATGCTCGGCGCCAGCACCAGTTTCGGTAGCCAGCGCTGCAATGCATCGAACGGCGAGGCCTTGCTGAACACAGCAACAGAACTCATGAGCAAATCCAAAATAGGGGTTTACGAAAGCATTCCCTTGTAGGAGTGAGCCCTGTGGCGAGGGGATTTATCCCCGTTCGGCTGCGAAGCAGTCGCAAAATCATTACACGCGGTATTTCAGACACTGCGCCGCTGCAACTTTCCGGGGCCGCTTCGCGACCCAACGGGGATAAATCCCCTCACCACAAAGGCTCACTCCTACAGGGGCCAAGCATTACTTGGCCGACTTGATCGCCGCGCCGAGTTTCTTGGCGGTGTCGGCCGGGTCGGCTTTCGGGTCGTTGATGTAGTTGGTCACGACATCAAAGAATGCGCCCTGCACGGCCAGCGTGGTCGCCATGTTGTGCGCCATGCTTGGTTGCAGGCCGCCGGACTTGGCGTCCGCGAGGAAATCCTTGGCCGCGGTCTGGGCGCAAGAGTCAAAGCCGAGCTTGTCCATGTTGTTCAACATGTCGTTGCGTACCGGAATCGAGCCTTTGTTGATGCTGAAGACTTTCTGGAAGTTTTCACCCAGCACGACTTTGGCGATGTCCTGCTGACCGGCCGCAGTGCCTGCGTCCTTCTGCTTGAACACGGCCAGCGAGTCGATGTTGTAGGTGAACGCCTTGTCAGTGCCCGGGAAGGCCACGCACTCGTAGTCCTTGCCGGCGACTTTCTTGGCGGCGGTCCATTCGGATTTGGCCCAGTCACCCATGATCTGCATGCCGGCCTTGCCGTTGATGACCTTGGCCGCTTCCAGGTTCCAGTCCTGGCCTTTGCCGTCAGCGTCCATGTAGGTCGCGACTTTCTTCAGTTCGGTCAGTGCCTTGACCATCTCAGGGCCGGTCAGCGCGCTATTGTCCAGGTCGACCAGGGCTTTCTTGTAGCCATCCACACCCATGACCGAGAGCACCACGGCTTCGAACACGGTGCTGTCCTGCCAAGGCTGACCGCCGTGAGCCAGCGGAATGAAGCCTGCCGCCTTCAGCTTGTCGCCGGCGGCGTAGAACTCTTCAAGGGTGGTTGGATTCTTGGTGATGCCGGCTTTCTTGAAGACTTCCGGGTTGATCCACAGCCAGTTCACGCGGTGGATGTTCACCGGCACGGCCACGTAATCACCGTCGTACTTCACGGTATCGGAGACTTTCTTGTCGAGCAGGCTGTCCCACTTTTCCGACTTGGCGACGTCTTCCAGCACGTCGGTGTCGAGCAGACCGGTCGATGCCCATTCCTGAATGTCCGGGCCTTTGATCTGGGCGACGCCCGGTGGATTGCCGGCCACGGCACGGCTTTTCAACACGGTCATGGCAGTCGCACCGCCACCGCCGGCGACAGCGCCGTCTTTCCAGGTGAAACCGTCTTTTTCGACTTGAGCCTTGAGCACATCGACGGCGGCTTTTTCGCCACCGGAAGTCCACCAGTGCACGACTTCGACCGAACCTTTGGATTCGGCAGCGGAGACACTGAGCGGCAGGATTGCGAGCGGGAACAGGGAGGCGACAGAAATGACAGTAGCGAGGCGAGAAATCGCATTCATTCGAGATGTACCTTTCTTGTTGTTATGCATTGCAAGTCTGGTGCTTGCGCTGCACAGGAGTTTAAACAGGGCATTTCGCTTCGCAGGTAACGAAGCGATGCGTAAATGTCACCACATGGTTACACAGGAGCAGGCCGAGACACCTGCGCCAAAGCCGTGGCCATGCTCGGTGCCAGCGGTAATCGAGGGATCAGTACGGCTTGCCAGGCGTGATACAGATCGGGCTTGCCCGGCCAGATATCGGCGCTGGGCAGGTTCTGTGGACTGAGTTCGTGATGCCAGCTGCCGTCGCAGCGGTCGATGAAATGCGTCTCGCAGAATTCCCAGAACAGTCGATACCAGGTTTCGTATTGCGCCTCGCCCGTGCGTTTGAGCAGGGCACTGGCGGCGCCACTCGCTTCGGCGTGCGTCCAGTGCAGGCGATGGCGGACGACGGCCTGGTTGTCCCAGTCGAGGGTGTAGACGATGCCCGGCGCACCGTCGACATCCCAGCCGTGGCGGCAGTTGTTCTCGAACAGCTTTTGCGCATCGGTTGCCAGCCAGCCCGGTGTGAGCATGCCGGCCTGGACCCGCGCAGCTTCCAGGTGCAACAACAGCCGCGCCCACTCGAACCCGTGGCCCGGCGTGGTGCCGTAAGGACGGAAACCGTCGGCGGGATTGGCGTGGTTGTAGTCGCGCAGCGGTTGCCAGTCTCGATCGAAATGTTCGATAACCATGTACCCGTTGGCAGCGGCGTGACCGTGGATCACTCGCTCGACGATGCGTTGCGCACGGATCAGCCAGCGCGGGTCTTCAGTGACATCGGCCAGCGCAAGGAACGCTTCGGTCGCGTGCATGTTGCTGTTGGCGCCGCGATAGGCTTCTTCTTCACTCCAGTCGCGATTGAAGAACTCGCGCATGGCGCCCTCTTCTTCGCTCCAGAAATACGTGTCGATGATATCGATCGCGTCATCCAGCAGGGCCTGTGCGCCGGGCCGTTGCGCGACCACCGCAGAGCTGGCGGCCAGCGCGACGAAGGCGTGCAGGTAGGCGTTTTTGCCGGTGTTGTCGTCACGGTGCCCGGCGACCGCAAACCAGCCGCCGTGCAGCGCATCGCGCAACGGCCCGCGCAGGGCGGCGATGCCGTGATCGACCAGTTCGGTAAACCCCGGCAGGCCCTGAATGTGGGCCATGGCGAAACTGTGGGTCATGCGCGCGGTGTTCATGGTTTCGGCGTGGGCGTTCACCGGCAGGTGGCCGCGCTCGTCGAGATTGCCGAAGCCTTCAGGCAGCTTCGAGGCTTTGGCGAAATCCAGCAGGCGCAGGCCTTCGGCGGCGAGCCATTGCTGATGGGCAGGGGCGTTCAGCCAACTGCTGAAGCCTGGATGAAAGGTGTCCATGGAGTGGCCCTTTTTTGTTGTTATGACTGCGGGCAGTCTAAACAACGGGCTGGGGTCGGCTTGTAACGAAGGGGACGGGGTTTGTCACTGACTTGTGACATTTGTATTGATGCATCTGACGCCTTCGCGAGCAGGCTCGCTCCCACAGGTGAACGCATTCCACCCGCCGCAACGCGGTCTAATGTGGGAGCGAGCCTGCTCGCGAAGAACGGTAACGCGGTCTGCTAATCAACACTGCGCGGCAACTGCAACGTCACTCGCAACCCGCCCTCACGCAGATTCTGCAAGGTCACCTCACCGCCATGGCTATGGGCAATGTTGCGCGCAATCCCCAAACCTAATCCATAGCCCTGCTGCTGCCCCGCGAGTCTGAAGTGCGGCTCGAACACCTGCTCCAGCCGCTGCTGCGGCACGCCCGGCCCTTCATCATCGACATGCAAAACAAACGCGCTGTCATCGTCGTCGATGTGCAGGTGCGCGTTCTGCCCGTACTTCAAGGCGTTGTCGATCAGGTTGCCGATGCAGCGCTTGAGCGCCAGCGGTTTGCCCGGATATGCCGACAGCGCCCGCCCGTGCTGGGTGACGCGGCCATTGCCGTTGGGCGCCAGGTACGGCTCGACCAGACAATCGAGCACATGATTGAGATCCACCGGCTCGATGTTTTCATGGATGTCGGTGTCTTTGACGCATTGCAGCGCGCCTTTGACCAACAGCTCCAACTCATCGAGATCGCGGCCGAATTTGGCTTGCAGTTTTTCGTCTTCCAGCAACTCGACGCGCAGGCGCAAACGCGTGATCGGCGTACGCAGGTCATGGGAAATCGCACTGAATAACTGGCTGCGTTCGGTCAGATAGCGGCTGATGCGCTCGCGCATGGTGTTGAACGCGCGGCCCACTTCAACCACTTCGCTGCCGCCGCCCTCGGCGACCGGCTCGACGTCGGCGCCCAGCGACAGGTCGCGCGCCGCCCGCGCCAGACGCTTGAGTGGCCGGCTCTGCCAATGCACCAGCAGACCGATGAACAACAAAAGAAAACCACTGGTGAGCACGATGAACCAGACCTGCTGCGCCGGCAGGCCTTGCTCTTCGAGACTGGTGTACGGCTCGGGCAACAGCGAGGCGATGTACAGCCATTCGCCCGGGGCCATTTGAATTTGCGTGACCAGCACTGGCGGATTGACCGGTTCGAGGGTCAGCGCGTAGTGCGCCCAGGAACGCGGCAACTCGTCGAGTTTCAGCCCGGCGTTGAAAATCCGCAGGTCCTCGGGGCTGACAAACGTCACCGAAATATCGGTGTCATGCCCCAGGGTCTGCCGCAGCACTTCATCCACCGCTTTCATCACCGCCGCCTTGCGTGGCGTGACCGGCAGCACTTCCATGCCCAGGGGTCGGTCATTGAGCGTCACCACGAATCGCGTGCCGCCCATGCTGCGCAACTGGTCGAGTACCAGCGGTCGATAGGCCACCGGCAGAGAGCGGAAATAGCTGACGCTGGCGGTCATCGAATGGGCGAGGCTACGGGCGCTGGTGACCAACCCTTCAAGCTGAGTGGCGCGCAGTTGCGAGACCCAGATCACGCTGGATAACGTCTGCGCGAACAGCACCGCGAGCAGCGTCAACAGCAGCATGCGACCGAGCAGCGAGCGCGGCACCGGGACCCTGGCAGCGAGTTTGCGCAGCGACTCAGTGACCATTGCCGGCAACCACATTGGCTGCCAGCTGATAACCGCTGCCACGCACGGTGCGGATCAGCCGCGGCGGTTTTTCGGTGTCGCGCAGGCGCTGGCGCAAACGGCTGACGGCCATGTCGACGATGCGGTCGAGCGGCATCAGATCGCGGCCACGGGTGGCGTTGCCGATGGTGTCACGGTCGAGGATTTGCTGCGGGTGATCAAGGAACAGTTTGAGCAGGGCAAAATCGGCGCCGGAGAGAATCACTTCCTCGCCGTCAGCGTGAAACAGCCGGTGACTGACCATGTCCAGGCGCCAGTCATCGAAGGCCAACACTTCACTGCCGCTGCGTTCGTGAGCGAATTGCGCGCGGCGCAGCAGGGCCTTGATCCGCGCTTGCAGTTCGCGCGGGCTGAACGGTTTGCCAAGGTAATCGTCAGCGCCGAGTTCCAGACCGATCACCCGGTCGGCTTCGTCGGAACTGGCGGTGAGCATGATGATCGGCACCTGCGCCTGACGCGGATGCTGGCGCACCCAACGGCACAGGCTGAAACCGTCTTCGTCGGGCAACATGACATCGAGGATCACCAGATCGCTCGGCGCTTCGTTGAGTGCCTGGCGAAAACCGGCGCCATCGGCGGTGGCCCGCACCTGAAACCCGGCGCGGGTCAGGTAGGTTTCCAGCAACTCGCGTATTTCCTGGTCGTCATCGACCAACAATATCGACTTGTTGACTGAGCTCACTTCGAAGGCATCCTTGTTGTTGGAGTTGGGGCGGATTATGCCTTAAGGACTGATTTTACAAACACCACAAAACCACTGTGGAAAACAAACCTGTGGCGAGGGGATTTATCTGTGGTGAGGGGATTTATCCCCGATGGCCTGCGCAGCAGGCCTTAGCTTTTTGGGGCCGCTTCGCTGCCCAGCGGGGATAAATCCCCTCGCCACAGATAAATCCCCTCGCCACATAGGCTCACGCCTACAGTTGACCGTGTTTCAGGTCCGGATTGCTTGATCCAGGGCCACGCCCGCGCCGACCAGCCCGGAATACGGTGCCGTGACCAGCCACACCGGGATGCCTTTGAAGTAATCGCTCATGCAGCCCTTGTCGGCGAAGCAGCGGGCGAAACCGCTTTGGAGGAAGAAATCGGCGAACCGTGGAATGACCCCACCGACGATAAACACCCCACCGCGTGCGCCGGTGGTCAGCACATTGTTGCCGGCCACTCGACCGAGCCAGCAGCAGAACTGCTCCAGCACCTCCAGCGCCACCGGATCACCCGCCAGACCGGCCGATGTGATCGCCTCGGGCGTATCGAGGATCGGCTCATGCCCATCCACCGCGCAGATTGCCCGGTACAGCCGAGGCAAGCCGCTGCCGCTCAACGCGGTTTCCGCGCTGACATGGCCGATCTCGTTGTAGATGTGCTGCCACAGTTGCGTTTCCCGCGGGCTGCTCAACGGCAGATCGACGTGACCGCCCTCGCCCGGCAACGCGGCAAAGCGACCTTCGCCCAGATCGAGCAAGGTGCCGACACCCAGGCCAGTGCCCGGGCCGATGACCACGGCCGGGCGCAACGGCTCCGGCGTGCCTTCGCAAACGACGCGGAATTCGCCCGGCTGCAAGCGGGTCATGCCCAACGCCATCGCCGAGAAGTCGTTGGTCAGCAACAACTGCTCGACCTGCAATGTCTTGCAGAACGCGCTGCGACTGAGCCGCCAGTGATTGTTGGTGAATTTGAACTCATCGCCGCTGACCGGGCCGGCCACCGACAGGCACACCGAACCGATCGAACCCGGCGCCAGACCGAGCCCGCTCAGGTACAGGCCGATCGCCTCCTCCGGGGTGGCAAAGTCGGCCGTGGCCAGCACCTGAACTGATTGCAATTGCTGGTTTTGCCACAACGCGAACCGCGCGTTGGTGCCTCCGATGTCACCGACCAAAGCCAGTTTCAATTAAGCGTCTCCAGGGCAGAAGTAAAGGCGCTGGCGCCCTGCTCCGCCGAGCTGAAGGCCATGCGCATGAAGCCGAACAGTTCACGCCCGCTGCCGATGTTGTTGCCCAACAGGCCTTTGGCGGGTTCGCGCGCTGCGAATTCGGCGGCGTCGATCTTGAGTTCCAAGGTGCCTTTGACGCCATCGACGCGGATGATATCGCCCTCTTGCACGCGCGCCAAAGCGCCGCCGACATAAGCTTCGGGGCTGACGTGAATTGCCGCCGGGATTTTTCCCGAGGCGCCGGACATGCGCCCGTCCGTCACCAGCGCCACTTTGAAGCCGCGATCCTGCAGTACGCCGAGGAACGGCGTCATCTTGTGCAGCTCCGGCATACCGTTGGAACGCGGGCCCTGGAAGCGCATCACCGCAACGAAATCTTTTTCGAGCAGACCGGCCTTGAACGCATCGGCCAGGTCCTGCTGATCCTGAAACACCATCGCCGGCGCTTCGACAATCTGGTTTTCCAGGGCCACGGCAGACACTTTCATCACACCGCGACCGAGGTTGCCTTCCATCACGCGCAACCCGCCCTCTTGCGAGAACGCACGGGACACCGGACGCAGGATGTTTTCGTCGAGGCTGTCGGTCGTGCCTTCGCGCCAGACCAACTCGCCGTTATCGAGGAACGGCTCTTTGGTGTACCGGCTCAGGCCATGGCCGAGCACGGTGTTGACGTCTTCGTGCAACAGACCGGCGCCGAGCAGCTCTCGGATCAGGAACGACATGCCGCCGGCGGCCTGGAAATGGTTGATGTCAGCTTTGCCGTTCGGATAGACGTGGCTGAGGGTCGGCACGACTTCGGAGAGGTCGGCCATGTCCTGCCAGGTCAGTTGAATGCCCGCCGCCATGGCGATGGCCGGCATGTGCAGGGTGTGGTTGGTCGAGCCGCCAGTGGCGTGCAGCGCGACGATCGAATTGACCAGCGCCTTCTCGTCGACAATTTCGCCGATCGGCATGAAGTTGCCGTTCTGTTTGGTCAGACGCGTGACTTGATGCGCGGCTTCGCGAGTCAGGGCATCGCGCAGCGGCGTGTTCGGGTTGACGAAAGACGCGCCCGGCAGATGCAGGCCCATGACTTCCATCAGCAACTGGTTGGTGTTGGCGGTGCCGTAGAACGTGCAGGTGCCCGGGCTGTGGTAGGACTTCATCTCCGATTCCAGCAGCTCTTCGCGAGTCGCCTTGCCTTCGGCGTACTTCTGACGGACGTCGGCTTTTTCCTTGTTGGAAATACCCGAGACCATTGGCCCGCCCGGCACGAAGATGGTCGGCAGATGACCGAAGCGCAGCGAGCCCATCATCAGGCCCGGGACGATCTTGTCGCAGATGCCGAGCATCAGCGCGCCGTCGAACATGTTGTGCGACAGCGCCACGGCGGTGGACATGGCGATGACTTCGCGGCTTGGCAGGCTCAGTTCCATGCCCGGCTCGCCCTGGGTTACGCCGTCGCACATCGCAGGCGTGCCGCCGGCAAACTGGCCGACCGAGCCGATTTCGCGCAAGGCGTTCTTGATCTGCTGCGGGAACACTTCGTAAGGCTGGTGCGCCGAGAGCATGTCGTTATACGAAGAAACAATGGCGATGTTCGCCGAGTTCATCATCCGCAGGCTGTGCTTGTCTTCGCTGCCGCACCCGGCCACGCCGTGGGCGAAGTTGGCGCATTGCAGCTTGCCGCGCATCGGCCCGTCAGTGGCGGCGCCGCGAATCAATGCAAGGTAAGCCTGACGCGTGGCGCGGCTGCGGGCGATAAGCCGTTCGGTGACCTCAAGAACGCGGGGATGCATGTGTAGAACTCCAGGCTAACGGATGTGGCGACCTGATTGTCTATGCTGGTCAAACACCGTTGTCGTTGGAATGACGGACGGTTTTTTTGACCATTCGGACCAGTTGATTCAGGTCACTCGTTGTAGATAAAACAAAATATTGCCACTAAAAAGGCTTGTTTTCTATTTTTATGCGAATAATCTTGTAATTCCAACAACAAAACGACGGCGGCGCTGTTCCATGACTCTACGAATCGCAATCAATGGTTTTGGCCGCATCGGCCGTAATGTCCTGCGCGCACTGTATACCCAAGGCTATCGTCAAGACCTGCAGATCGTCGCCATCAACGATCTGGGTGACAGTTCGATCAACGCGCATCTGCTCAAATACGACACCGTTCATGGCACCTTCGATGCCGAAGTGGCTCATGACAACGAAAGCCTGACGGTCAACGGCGACCGCATTGCAGTCAGCGCCATTCGCAACCCGGCCGAACTGCCTTGGGCGGCGGAAAAGATTGATGTGGTGTTCGAATGCACCGGTCTCTTTACCGACCGCGCCAAAGCCGCCGCGCATATTAGCGCCGGCGCCCGCAAGGTGATCATCTCGGCCCCGGCCAAAGGCGCCGACGCCACTGTCGTCTACGGCGTCAACCACGACATTCTGCGCCAGTCGCACCAGATTATTTCCAACGCCTCGTGCACCACCAACTGCCTCGCGCCCGTGGCGCAAGTGCTGCACCGCGAACTGGGCATCGAAAGCGGTCTGATGACCACCATTCATGCCTACACCAACGACCAGAACCTCACCGACGTTTATCACACCGACCCGTACCGCGCGCGTTCGGCCACCCAGAACATGATCCCGAGCAAGACCGGCGCTGCCGAAGCGGTCGGCCTGGTGCTGCCGGAACTGGCCGGCAAATTGACCGGCATGGCCGTGCGCGTGCCGGTGATCAACGTGTCGCTGGTGGATTTGACGGTACAGCTCAAGCGTGAAGCCTCGGCGGACGAAGTCAACGCACTGCTGAAAGCGGCGAGCCAGCATTCGAAGATTTTGGGTTACAACACGTTGCCGCTGGTTTCCAGCGACTTCAACCACAACCCGCTGTCGTCGATTTTTGACGCCAACCACACCAAGTCCAGCGGCAAATTGCTGAAAGTGCTGGCCTGGTACGACAACGAATGGGGCTTCTCCAACCGCATGCTGGATAACTGCCTGGCGTTGTGTAACGCCGAATAAACGGGTGGCTCTTCTGTAGGAGTGAGCCTGCTCGCGATAGCTGTCTATCAGCCAATGAAAATGGTGAATGTGATACCGCTATCGCGAGCAGGCTCACTCCTACAATGGATTTGTGCTGTATTCAAAATCAGCGCTTGACCATTTAGCTGGATGACAATCATTATCATTCGCTCAAAATGGATCAGGTCCTCCCGTGAGTCAATCGCGCTTCAACCACGTCTTCCTCGCCCAGCGCACTTCCCTGCTGCGCACGCTGGAACGAATGGTCAACAATCACAGCACCGCTGAAGACCTGCTGCAGGAGACCTACCTGCGCGTGACGCGGGCGCTGAGCGAGCGGGCCATCGATCACCTTGAACCCTTTGTCTTCCAGACCGCGCGCAATCTGGCGCTGGACCATTTGCGTGCGCGCAGGATTCATTCTCGAACCATGGTCGACGATGTTCCGCAGGACGTCGTGCACAGCATCGCCGCCCCCGCCAGCAGCGCCGAAGACGCCGCCCACGCCGAACAACTGCTGGAGCGTTTGAACGTGAGCCTCAGCCAACTCAGCATGCGCCAGCAACAAATATTCATCCTCAGCCGCCTGCACGGGCACAGCTATCAGGAGATCGCCGACGAACTGAACGTGTCGCTGAGTACCGTGCAGAAAGAATTGAAACTGATCATGTCGATCTGCATCGGCGTCGCCGAGCGACATAACAGCAGCGGCAAGCTTTGAGCTGCAAGCACAAGTAAAAACAAAAAGCAGTAACGCATCCGGCTTGCAGCTTGCAGCTTGAAGCTAGAAACTGCTTCGCCAGAAGCCCCCGAGGAACCACCGTGACGGACACCCACCGCTCGCCTTCACCGGATTCGGTGCAGGACGCTGCAAACGCAATGGACCAGGCGCTGGACTGGCTCATCGTGCTTGGCAGCCCGGACGAGGAGCAGACCCGGCAATTTCATGCCTGGCTGGCGGCCGATCCGTTGAATGCCGAGGCGTTCGCCAGGGCCCAGGCAATCTGGGACGGTCCGCAGGTCGTATTGTGTGCACAGGCCCTCGCGGCGAAACCTTCCCGGGTCACGGCCTTCAAACGCTTGCGCGCGCACTGGAAACCCTTGGCCACCGCGGCGGTGCTGGTGCTCGGTCTGTTCAGTTTCAGCAACCTGCCGCTGCGCCTGCAAGCCGATCACCTGACCGTGGTTGGCGAGCGCCAGCGCCTGCAACTCGAAGATGGCTCGAAGGTCCTGCTCAACACCAACTCGGCGTTCTCCAGCACCATCAACGATCAGCAACGCGTGGCCCGGCTGTTTCAGGGCGAGGCGTTTTTCGAGATCGCCAGCGGGCGCAGTCAGCCGCTGGAAATCGATGCCGGCCCGGTCCAGGCCAGCGTGCATGACACCGCATTTGCCGTTCGTTATCTCGACGGCGTCGCGCAGGTCAATGTGCAGCGTGGCGACGTCGATCTGCGCGCCACGCACAACGACGCCCGCGTGCGCCTGAGCGCTGGGGAAAGTATCCGCATCGGCCCCAACGGTTTCGACCGTCCGGCCAGGCTCGATGCCAACACGGACCTGGCCTGGGTACAAGGCCGACTGGTGTTCGAGAACTGCCCGCTGAATCAGGTGCTGGCCGAACTGCGCCGCTACTACCCGGGCTGGATCATCAACAACAACGAGCAACTGGCCGACGTTGCCGTCACTGGCAATTACCGCCTCGATCAGCCGCTCGACGTGGTCCGCTCCCTTGCTCACATCACCTCGGCGCGCTTACAGGAGTTTCCCGCGTTGGTGATCTTGAACTAAATGAGAATTATTTTTACTCGATAGCCACCGGTAGTACGTCTCGTTATAGCCAATGCAATTGATTCGCATCACCATGCGATCAGCACCTATAAAGATTCGTGCGACACGGAGCGCTATCGATGTCCTCTCGCCTTACCCGCCAGACTGCTTCCCCCTCCCGCGTACTGTCACTGTTGACCGCGGCCATGCTGATGGCCGGCAGCGCACCGCTGCTGGCGGCCACTGAACCGGCGTCGCGCAACATGGCGGATTACTCGTTCGCCATCGGCCAGCAACCGCTGGTCTCGGCGCTCAATGCCTTCACCGCCGTGACCGGCTGGCAGGTCGGCTTGCCGGCAGAACTGGGCCAGGGTGTGTCGTCGCCCGGCGTGCGCGGTTCGCTGCCGCCGGAAAAAGCCCTGGAGCGGCTGTTGGTGGGGACCAACCTGAGCTTCCGCAAAATCAGCAATAACAACGTCGTGCTGGAAAAGCGCAACGCCAGCGGCACGCTGAATCTGGATCAGGTGACCATCAGCGCCACCCGTCAGCAACAGTCCGTCAGCAGCGTGCCGTCCACTGTCAGCGTGCACACTCGCGACGAGCTGGACCGCAACAACGTCAACACCATCAAGGATCTGGTGCGCTACGAGCCAGGCGTCTCCGTCGGTGGCGCCGGTCAGCGTGGCGGCATCAGCGGCTACAACATCCGCGGCATCGACGGCGACCGCATTCTGACGCAGGTCGACGGCGTGGAAATCCCCAATGGTTTCTTCAACGGCCCGTACGCCAAGAGCCAGCGCAACTACGTCGACCCGGAAATCGTCAAGCGCGTGGAGATCCTCCGTGGCCCGGCGTCGGTGCTGTACGGCAGTAACGCCATCGGTGGCGCCGTCAGTTATTACACCCTCGATGCAGACGACATTATCAAGCCCGGCAAAGACGTCGGCGCCCGTTTGAAAAGCGGTTACAGCTCTGCCGACGACAGCTGGTTGAAGTCTGCCACCGTCGCCGGACGTGCCGAACAGTTCGATGCGCTGTTGCACTATAGCCAGCGCGACGGCCATGAAACCGAGTCCTACGGCAACCACAACGGTACGGGGCTTGCACGCACCGCCGCCAACCCGGAGGACGTGCGCGCGACCAACGTGCTGGCCAAGCTCGGCTGGAACTACAACGACGATTCGCGCCTGGGCCTGACCTACGAAAAGTACAAGGATGACCGCGACACTGACCAGAAAAGCGCTTATGGCGGCCCGTACGTCAACGGCGCCCCGACGATCCCGACCAGCCTGCTGCCCGGCGGCATGTACCAGTGGCGCACCGGCAACGACACCATTACCCGCGAGCGTTTCGGTATCGAGCACCGCTTTGCCCTCGACAGCCTGCTGGTCGACAACGTCAAGTGGAGCCTCAATCACCAGATCGCCAAGACCGACCAGAGTACCGAAGAGTATTACTACCCAATGACCCGTAAAGTGCTGCGCACCCGCGATACGCTTTACGAGGAAAAGCAGTGGGTGTTCGACGCGCAACTGGACAAGGCTTTCGCCATCGGTGACACCGATCATGTGCTGACCTATGGCACCACAATCAAGCAACAGAAAGTCACCGGTTCGCGCAGTGGCGATGGCAAGTGCCTGGCCGTCGGCCGTGGCTGCACGGCGATTGGCGCGACCAGCACAGCTGATGTACTGAAGAAAGCCAGCGACTTCCCGGACCCGACCATCAACACCTACAGCCTGTTCGCCCAGGACCAGATCAGCTGGAACAACTGGACCTTCGTGCCGGGCCTGCGCTACGACTACACCCAGCTCAAGCCGCACATCACCGAGGAATTCCTCAACACCGTAAATGCCGACGGCAAAGGCACGGTCAGCGACCAGAACAAGACCTGGCACAAGGTGTCGCCGAAGTTCGGCCTGACCTACGCGCTGACGGAAAACTACACCTGGTACGGCCAGTACGCCGAAGGCTTCCGCACGCCGACCGCAAAGGCGTTGTATGGCCGTTTCGAGAACAACACCACCGGCTACACCGTCGCGCCTAATTCCGACCTTGAGCCGGAGAAAAGCAAAGGCTTCGAAACCGGTCTGCGCGGCAACTTCGAGCAAGGCTCGTTCGACGTCGCGGTGTTCTATAACAAGTACCGCGACTTCATTAACGAGGACGCGGTCAAGCCGGGCGACGACCAACTGACCTTCCAGAGCAACAACATCAAACGCGCCACGATCAAGGGTGCGGAAGTCAAAGGTCGTTTGAATCTGGATGCATTCGGCGCCCCGCAGGGCCTCTACACCCAAGGCTCGATCGCCTACGCCTACGGTAGAAACAACGACAACGGCGAGCCGATCAACAGCGTCAATCCACTCACCGGCGTCTTCGGCCTCGGTTACGACCAGGACACCTATGGCGGCCTGCTGAGCTGGACCGTGGTGAAGAAAAAGGACCGCGTCGACGACAGCAATTTCAAGTCGCCGGACGGTGTCAGCAGCCAGTTCAAGACGCCGGGCTTCGGCATTCTCGATCTGGCCGGGTATTACAAAGTCAGCGATGACGTCACCGTCAGTGGCGGGATTTACAACCTGACCGACAAGAAATACTGGCTGTGGGATGACGTGCGCGGCTACGACAGCGTTGGCGAAGCCTCGGTAACGCAACCGGCCAATCTCGATCGCCTGACTCAACCGGGACGCAACTTCGCGATCAACCTGATCTGGGACATCTGATCCGGCCGGCCTCACTGCGCGTGTTCAGTTATTGCGCAGTGAGGTTTTTTTACGCTCCGGCGCCTGCCCGTACGTCTTGTTATCAAGCGCCTCATCTATCAAGGACACCCCCCATGACTGCCTCGGAAAAAGCTCTGCGTTCGCAACGCCTGAACCAGATCACCTATGAGCCGCACAGCAAGCTCGATGCGTTGGTCAAGGCCCACGCGCCATTCGAAACCCGCGCCAGCTTCGCCCGTTTCGTCGTCGCGCAATACCTGTTCCAGTCGGAACTGGTCGAGCTGTACAACGACGCCGAACTGACCGCGATTATCCCGGACCTGCCGGCCCGCTGCCGTGCCGAAGCGGCCAGGGCCGACCTCACCGACCTCGACACCGAAGTCCCCGCGCCCGTGGCCGGCGCGGTGAAAAACCCGAGCAAGGCGCGGGCACTGGGCTGGCTCTTCGTGTCCGAAGGTTCGAAGCTCGGCGCGGCGTTCCTGATCAAACGCGCAGTGGCGCTGGAGCTGAGCGAAACCTTCGGTGCCCGTCATTTGGGTGAGCCGGAAGGCGGCCGGGCCGAGGGCTGGAAAAGCTTCGTGCGCACCCTCGACGCCTTGCCATTCACGGCTGAGGAAGAAGCCGA
The DNA here is from genome assembly GCF_014268545.1 of Pseudomonas sp. SWRI81. NCBI lineage: Bacteria > Pseudomonadati > Pseudomonadota > Gammaproteobacteria > Pseudomonadales > Pseudomonadaceae > Pseudomonas > Pseudomonas sp. SWRI81. The sequence continues at coordinate 13,783 of NZ_JABWQS010000015.1, read as the reverse complement.
AGTGGAGCAAGGTGCACTGGAGGCGTTCAACCGCTTTACCGTGCTGCTGGAACAGGCATACGCAACCGAAGCCGAACCTGCCTGACACAACACAGTTTTCCTCTGTAGGAGTGAGCCTGCTCGCGATAGCGTCTTTTCATTCAACATCGATGTCGACTGATACACCGCTATCGCGAGCAGGCTCACTCCTACAGGGGGATCGCGTAAGTCTGTAAGATCTCCGTTCCGCTTCAGAAGCCACCGCTGAGCCATGCCCGCACCCGCCACCTCAAAACTCGCCCGCCTGCTGTTCGGCCTGCTCGCCTATGTCAGCCTTGGCATCGGCCTGATCGCGATTGTCGTGCCCGGCCTGCCGACCACCGAGTTCATCCTCCTCGCTGCGTGGGCGGCGACCCGCAGTTCGCCGCGCCTGAGTGCCTGGCTGGAAAACCATCGCCTGTTCGGACCGATCCTCAGTAATTGGCGCAACGGCAGAATCATCGCGCGCAAGGCCAAGATCAGCGCCACCGCGAGCATGCTGCTGTGCGCGACGCTGATGTTGGTGATGCTCGATCACGGCTGGCCGATTTACCTGGCAATTGCCGGGATGTGCCTGGGCAACCTGTGGATCTGGTCACGCCCGGAATGCCTCCCTCACTAGTTCAGCCAATTCTCTGTAGCGAGGGAGCTTGCTCCCGTTGGAGGGCGAAGCACTCCCCGGTGTTTTGCCTGACAGACTTTGGTTTTGCGACTGCTGCGCAGTCGAGCGGGAGCAAGCTCCCTCGCCACAAAAAGCCCTCAAGGGCCGAGCGAAATCTCCCTGAATTTTTAATCGTTTTCAGCACTTTCCCCTGCGCAAACGTTTAGCGGCGACCGTCCGTCGGCAAGCGCCTCATGCCGTCTCGCTCGACGCCGATGAGCATTGAATGGCGCTGAATGGATTTGGCAAACCGGGCTCCTGGCCCAGGCCACCTGTTTATTCCATTCGCGAGATCGCCCATGTTCGACGCCCTTTCCATTCGCCTGAAAATTGTCCTGCTCTCCGGCCTGTGCCTGCTCGGTGTGGTGGCGCTGATTGTCGGCATGAACATTTACCAGACCAACCAGAACGACGCGCTGGTCAGCACCTCGAGCAGCAAGATGCTCACCGCCAGCGTACAGAACCTGCTGCAAGCCAAGGCCGCCGAGCAAGCGGTGCGGGTGCAGAAGACCTTCGGCGAAAGCCTGCTGGTGGTCACTGCCCTCGCCGACCAGATCAAAGATCTGCGGACGATGGCGGCCAAGCGTTCACTGGATGCTGGCGCCGTGCGTGAAGAGTTGAACCAGAGCCTGAAAACCGCCTTCGAGCGCAACGACAAGGTGCTCGGCATCTGGCTCGCCTTCGAACCCAACGGCCTCGACGGCAAGGACAGCGAGTTCGCCAACGATGCCGCGCGTCAGTCCAACGAAGCCGGGCGTTTCGCCTCGTACTGGAGCCGTGCCGGCGGCGCCGCGCTGAATACGATCATGGTCGAAGATGACCTGACCAAGACCACCCTCAGCGTCAGCGGTACGCCCTACAACAGTTGGTACACCTGCCCTCGCGACAACAAGCGCACCTGCCTGCTCGACCCGTATGCCGACGCCGTCGGTGGCAAGGAAATGCTCATGACGACCATTTCCGTACCGCTGCTGGTCGACGGCAAAGCCATCGGCGTGGTCGGTGTCGACATCGCCCTCGACGCCCTGCAAGCCGCCGCTGTCGATTCGCAACGCAGCCTGTTCAACAACGCCGGGCATATGTTGATCGTTTCCGGCAGCGGCGTGCTCGCTGCCGACAGCGCTGACGCCAGCCGGGTCGGCAAAAAAATCAGCGACACCCTCGGTGCCGATGGCCAGGATGTCTTGCAACTGGTCGGCAGCGGCACCGCAAAAATCCTTGAACAGGGCGAGCTGATTCGCGCCGTGTACCCGGTCGACCCGATCGGCAATTCGCGTGCGTGGGGCGTGGTCATCGACTTGCCAAAGCATGTGCTGCTGGCCGACTCGGTCAAGCTGCAAGCGGTGCTCGACGACGCGCAGGAAACCGGCGTGATCACCGCCCTGCTGGTGGCCGTCGCCGCCGGTGTGGTCGGTTTGTTGCTGATCTGGCTCACCGCCTCCGGCGTTACCCGCCCGATCAACAGCGTCGCCGACATGCTGAAAAACATCGCCAGCGGTGAAGGCGACCTGACCCAGCGCCTGAACTACAGCAAGAAAGACGAACTGGGCGAACTGGTGAACTGGTTCAACCGCTTCCTCGACAAACTGCAACCGACCATCGCCCAGATCAAGCAGAGCATCACCGAAGCGCGCGGCACCGCCGACCAGTCCTCGGAAATCGCCCGGCAGACCAGCGAAGGCATGCAGGTGCAGTTCCGCGAAATCGACCAGGTCGCCACCGCATCCAACGAAATGAGCGCCACTGCTCACGATGTCGCCAACAGCGCCTCGAACGCCGCCAACGCCGCCAAGGGTGCCGACCAGTCGGCCAAGGACGGCATGGCGATCATCGAGCGCAGCACCCGCGACATCAATCAACTGGCCGATGAAGTCAGCAAAGCGGTGAGCGAAGTCGAAGCACTGGCGGTCAACAGCGAGCAGATCGGCTCGGTGCTGGAAGTGATCCGCAGCATCGCCGAACAGACCAACCTGCTGGCGCTCAACGCGGCGATTGAAGCGGCCCGTGCCGGCGAAAGCGGCCGAGGGTTTGCGGTGGTGGCGGACGAAGTGCGCAATCTAGCCAAGCGCACGCAGGATTCGGTAGAGGAGATTCGTCTGGTGATCGAACGCATCCAGACCGGCACCCGTGGCGTGGTCGCGACCATGCATTCGAGTCAGACCCAGGCGCACAACAACGCCGGACAGATCCGCCACGCCGTCGATGCGCTGGGCAAGATCAGCGATGCGGTAACGGTGATCAGCGACATGAACCTGCAAATTGCCAGCGCGGCTGAACAGCAAAGCGCGGTGGCCGAAGAGGTCAATCGCAACGTCTCGGCGATTCGCACCGTGACGGAAACGCTCACCGGGCAAGCCACCGAATCGGCGGCGATCAGCAGCCAGCTCAACAGCCTGGCGAGCCAGCAGATGAAGTTGATGGATCAGTTCCGCGTGTAGTCGCCACACCGCCTATCCCTTGTAGGAGTGAGCCTGCTCGCGATCGCGGTTTATCAGTTGAATATTTGCTGACTGATCCACCGCGATCGCGAGCAGGCTCACTCCTACAGGAAGTTTCATTCAGCCTGGTAATGTTTGCACTATCATCGCCTTCTCGCTCCGGAGGGCCTTCGATGTCTGATCTGCTCACGTCCATTCAAGCCGCATTCGGCTTGTCGCGCACGCCAATTCCCTTCAACGGTCACGGCGCCCTGCCCTCGGCCTTCGCTGTCACCGAACTGGCTTGCGCGAGTATTGCCGCTGCCGGGCAAGCCGTCAGCGAACTGCTTCACCAGCAGACCGGCCACTTGCCGAGCGTGGAAGTCGACCGGCGGCTGGCCTCGTTCTGGTTCTCCACCTCGCTTCGCCCGATCGGCTGGCAAGTGCCGCCGCTGTGGGACCCCATCGCCGGCGACTACGCCACCCGCGACGGCTGGATTCGCCTGCACACCAACGCACCACATCATCGCGCCGCCGCTGAACGCGTGCTCGGTGCCTGTGCCGACCGTGCGGCAATGGCGACAAAAGTGGCGCAATGGGCCAGCGAGGATCTGGAGCAAGCGGTGGTCGAGGCCAAGGGCTGCGCCACCGAAATGCGCAGCTGGGCGCAGTGGCAGCAACATCCGCAGGGGCTGGCGGTGAATGCCGAACCGCTGGTGCACTTCATCGAGCAGCCGAACGAGACGCGCGCCGCGTGGCGCGGTTCGATCGAACGACCTCTGGCCGGGATTAAGGTGCTGGACCTGACCCGCGTACTCGCGGGGCCCACCGCCAGCCGCTTTCTTGCAGGGCTGGGCGCCGACGTGCTGCGCATCGATCCGCCGAGCTGGAACGAGCCCGGCGTCGTCCCGGAAATGACCGTCGGCAAACGCTGTGCGCGGCTGGATCTGCAAGTATCCGCGGATCGAGCCGTGTTCGAAGGTTTATTGAAAGACGCTGATATTTTGCTGCATGGCTATCGTGCCGACGCTCTGGAACATCTCGGTTTTGGTGTTGAGCACCGCCAGCAACTGGCACCGGGGCTGATCGACGTCTGCCTCAACGCCTACGGCTGGAGTGGCCCGTGGCAGAACCGCCGGGGCTTCGACAGTCTGGTACAGATGAGCAGCGGTATCGCCGAGGCCGGGATGCGCTGGCAGCAGGTGGATAAACCGACGCCGTTGCCGGTGCAGGCGCTGGATCATGCGACCGGGTATTTGATGGCGGCGAGTGCGCTCCGGTTGCTGACTGAACGCCTGGCCAACGGACGCGGGGGTTCGGCGCGGTTGTCGCTGGCGCGTACGGCGAAGCTGTTAGTCGAGCACGGGCCGGGGACAGATGAGCCGTTGCGGGCCGAAGATGCGCTGGATCAGGATCCGGCGATCGAACAGACCGCGTGGGGCCCGGCGCAGAGGTTGCGCGTGCCGGTGCTGATCAGCGGGACGCCGGTGTGGTGGGATTTGCCCGCAACTGATCTGGGTTCGCATTGCCCACGGTGGTGAATTTGAAACCGCTATCGCGAGCAGGCTCACTCCTACAGGGGAACGCGTTCCAAATGTAGGAGTGAGCCTGCTCGCGAAGGGGCCGGACCTGCCAAAGCAAACCCGCCTACAAACTCAACACCCCGCTATACAACCCATAAGCCGCCAGCCCCGCCCCGATCACCACGCAAGCAAAAATCCCCTTCTCCACCGTGGTAAAAACCGGTTGCCCCTGTTCATGCTTGGCCTTGGCAAACAGAATCACCCCCGGCGCGTACAGCAACGCCGACAGCAGCAAATACTTCACCCCGCCGGCATACAACAACCACACCGCGTAAACCAGCGCGATGCCGCCAATCAGCAGATCCTTGGTACGCTCGGCCGAGGCGTGCTCGTAGGTTTCGCCGCGTCCGCTCAACAGCACCGCGTACGCCGCCGACCACAGGTAGGGCACCAGAATCATCGACGAGGCCAGGTAAATCAGGCTGGTGTAGGTGCCCGCCGAGAACAGCGTGATCAACAGAAAAATCTGAATCATCGCGTTGGTCAGCCACAACGCGTTGACCGGCACGTGGTTCTTGTTTTCCTTCTTCAGGAACGCCGGCATGGTCTTGTCCTTGGCCGTGGCGAAGAGAATTTCCGCACACAGCAAGGCCCACGACAACAACGCACCGAGCAGCGAAATCGCCAGCCCCACGCTGATCAGCAACGCGCCCCACGGCCCGACGATGTGCTCAAGCACCGCGGCCAGCGACGGGTTCTGCAGATTGGCCAGTTCCGGCTGACTCATGATGCCCAGCGACAGCACGTTGACCAGCACCAGCAGCGCCAGCACCCCGATAAAGCCGATCACCGTGGCGCGGCCAACGTCGCTGCGTTTCTCCGCGCGGGCCGAATACACGCTGGCGCCCTCAATGCCGATGAACACGAACACAGTGACCAGCATCATGTTGCGCACCTGGTCCATCACCCCGCCGAACTGCGGGTTGCTGGTGCCCCAGATGTCGCGAGTAAAAATGTCAGCCTTGAACGCCACCGCGGCAATGACAATGAACATGATCAACGGCACAACTTTGGCGACGGTGGTCAGTTGATTGATCAGCGCCGCCTCCTTGATCCCGCGCATCACCAGAAAATGCACGGCCCACAGCAGCACCGAGGCGCAGCCAATGGCAATCGGCGTGTTGCCCTGGCCGAACACTGGAAAAAAATAGCCGAGGGTGCTGAACAGCAAGACGAAATAGCCGACGTTGCCCAGCCAGGCGCTGATCCAGTAACCCCAGGCGGATGAGAAACCCATGTAGTCGCCGAACCCGGCCTTGGCGTAGGCATAGACGCCTGAGTCGAGTTCCGGTTTGCGATTGGCCAGGGTCTGGAAGACGAATGCCAGGGTCAGCATGCCAATCGCGGTGATGCCCCAACCGATCAGGATCGCCCCGGCATCAGCGCGCGCCGCCATGTTCTGCGGCAGCGAGAAAATACCTCCGCCAATCATCGACCCCACCACCAGAGCGATCAACGCGCCAAGGCGCAGCTTCTGCGTCGGTTGCGACATGCAAATCTCCTCGAAAGAACCGCTGATGTTTATTTGTAACAACGACGGACTAAAACCCTGAGCGTAGATGACGTTTATCAGGTAATGCCCTTTTTCGCGCGCTTATATATAGCTGATGACGATAACGCGTAGCACATCCAGTCGGTTTTGTGCGCTGATCCTGATTAATCAATTCTGTACTGAAAACAGATGACGGACATTTGCCAAACGCTGAAAAGCAACTAGCGTCATAGTTCGAAAGCATTAACAGCCATTCCCGATTACGTAAGCGGAACGCCTCTGGCACGGGCCTTCCAGACGACCGTCTTATGCCTGCAACGGGTTCATAAGTCATTCATTAACAATGGAATGTGACCATGCACTGATCCATGTCAGCTATTCGAACAGACAACAGTACTAGGCTGTGAGCTCTCCTTTCCTGCAATGGAGTCATGCAAATGTCTGAAGCGCCCGGAAAACTAAGACTCGGTGCACTAGTCGCACTGGTAGTCGGCTCAATGATCGGCGGCGGGATATTCTCTTTGCCACAAAACATGGCCGCCAGCGCCGACGTCGGTGCCGTGCTGATCGGCTGGGCCATCACCGCTGTCGGCATGCTCACCCTCGCTTTTGTCTTTCAGACCCTCGCCAATCGCAAGCCTGACCTGGACGGCGGTGTCTACGCCTACGCCAAGGCCGGTTTTGGCGATTACATGGGCTTCTCGTCCGCCTGGGGTTACTGGATCAGTGCCTGGCTGGGCAACGTTGGCTACTTCGTTTTGCTGTTCAGCACCCTCGGCTATTTCTTCCCGATATTTGGTGAAGGCAACACGCCGGCGGCGGTGATCGGCGCGTCGGTGCTGCTGTGGGGCGTGCACTTTCTGGTGCTGCGCGGGATCAAGGAAGCGGCGTTCATCAACCTGGTGACCACCGTCGCCAAGGTCGTACCGCTGCTGCTGTTCGTGTTGATCGCCGTCTTCGCGTTCAAACTGGACATCTTCACCGCCGACATCTGGGGCGTGAAAAACCCCGATCTGGGCAGCGTGATGAACCAGGTGCGCAACATGATGCTGGTCACCGTGTGGGTGTTTATCGGTATCGAGGGCGCGAGCATTTTCTCGGCCCGCGCCGAAAAACGCTCGGACGTCGGCAAGGCCACCGTGATCGGCTTCATCACCGTGCTGCTGTTTCTGGTGCTGGTCAACGTGCTGTCGCTGGGCATCATGACCCAACCGGAACTGGCGAAACTGCAGAACCCGTCGATGGCCGCGGTGCTTGAACACGTGGTCGGTCACTGGGGCGCGGTGCTGATCAGCGTCGGTCTGATCATATCCTTGCTGGGGGCGCTGCTGTCGTGGGTGCTGCTGTGCGCGGAGATCATGTTCGCCGCTGCCAAGGACCACACCATGCCGGAATTTCTGCGCAAGGAGAACGCCAACCACGTGCCGGTCAACGCCCTGTGGCTGACCAACGCGATGGTGCAGATTTTCCTCATCATCACGCTGTTCTCGGCCAGCACCTACCTGTCGCTGATCTACCTCGCCACCTCGATGATTCTGGTGCCTTACCTGTGGTCGGCGGCGTATGCCCTGCTGCTCGCGGTACGGGGCGAGAGCTACGCAGGTTTCGCCGCAGAACGGCGCAAGGATCTGATCATCGGCGGTATCGCCCTGATCTATGCGGTGTGGTTGTTGTACGCCGGCGGGGTCAAGTACCTGCTGCTGTCGGCCCTGCTCTATGCGCCCGGCGCGATCCTGTTCGCCAAGGCCAAGCTGGAACTCAAGCAACCGATATTCACCAACGTCGAGAAGCTGATTTTCGCCGCGGTGGTCATAGGCGCCGTGGTGGCGGCCTACGGCCTCTACGATGGCTTCCTGACGCTGTAACCCCTGATTGTTTTGTCATCTGGAGGAACACAGAAATGACCACGGAAAAAGTGAAGTACGGCGTCCACTCCGAAGCCGGGAAACTGCGTAAAGTCATGGTTTGCTCCCCAGGTCTGGCCCATCAGCGGCTGACCCCGAACAACTGCGATGAGCTGCTGTTCGACGACGTGCTGTGGGTGGCGCAGGCCAAGCGCGACCACTTCGACTTCGTCACCAAAATGCGCGAGCGCGGGATCGACGTGCTGGAAATGCACAACCTGCTGACCGACATCGTCGCCATCCCCGAAGCACTGGACTGGATCCTTGAACGCAAGGTTACCGCCGACTCGGTGGGCCTGGGCCTGATCAATGAAGTGAAATCCTGGCTGCAAAGCCTGGAGCCACGGCACATCGCCGAATTCCTGATTGGTGGGGTTTCCGCCGATGACCTGCCGGACAGCTTCGGTGGCAAGACCATCCAGATGTTCCGCGACTTCCTCGGCCACTCCAGCTTCATATTGCCGCCGCTGCCCAACACCCAGTTCACCCGCGACACCACCTGCTGGATCTACGGTGGCGTGACGCTGAATCCGATGTACTGGCCGGCGCGTCGTCAGGAGACCTTGCTGACCACCGCGATCTACAAATTCCATCCGCAATTCACCAATGCCGATTTCGAAATCTGGTACGGCGATCCGGACAAGGATCACGGCAGCTCGACCCTCGAAGGCGGCGACGTCATGCCGATCGGCAACGGCGTGGTGTTGATCGGCATGGGCGAACGTTCGTCGCGTCAGGCCATCGGCCAATTGGCGCTGAACCTGTTCAAAAACAAGGCCGTGGAAAAAGTCATCGTCGCCGGCCTGCCGAAATCCCGCGCGGCGATGCACCTGGACACCGTGTTCAGTTTCTGCGACCGCGACCTGGTGACGATCTTCCCCGAAGTGGTCAACCAGATTGTCGCCTTCACCCTGCGCCCTGACGAAAGCAAACAGGGCGGCATCGACATCCGCCGTGAAGAAGGCAGCTTCCTCGACACCGTCGCCGCGGCGCTCAACCTGCCCAAGCTGCGCGTGGTGGAAACCGGCGGCAACAGCTTCGCAGCCGAACGCGAGCAATGGGACGACGGCAACAACGTGGTGGCCGTGGAGCCGGGCGTGGTCATCGGCTACGACCGCAACACCTACACCAACACCCTGCTACGCAAGGCTGGCGTTGAAGTCATCACCATCAGCGCCGGCGAACTCGGCCGCGGCCGCGGCGGCGGCCACTGCATGACCTGCCCGATCATCCGCGACCCGATTGATTACTAACCTCTGAGCCCTGGCCGGCACTTACCCAGTGCAGCCAGGGGGATAACCGACACCGAAGGAGATCCATCATGGCTTTTAATATTCATAACCGTAATTTGCTCAGCCTGGAACACCACACCCCTCGCGAATTGCGTTACCTGCTCGACCTGTCCCGCGATCTGAAACGCGCGAAATACACCGGCACCGAGCAGCAGCATTTGAAGGGCAACAACATCGCCCTGATCTTCGAAAAAACCTCGACCCGTACCCGTTGTGCATTCGAAGTAGCGGCCTACGATCAAGGCGCCAATGTTACCTACATCGACCCGAATTCCTCGCAGATCGGCCACAAGGAAAGCATGAAGGACACCGCTCGCGTGCTCGGTCGCATGTACGACGCCATCGAGTACCGAGGCTTCAAACAGGAAATCGTCGAAGAACTGGCCAAGTTCGCGGGTGTGCCGGTGTTCAACGGCCTGACCGATGAATATCACCCGACCCAGATGATCGCCGACGTACTGACCATGCGTGAACACGCCGACAAGCCGATCCACGAAATCAGCTACGCCTACCTCGGCGATGCGCGCAACAACATGGGCAACTCGCTGCTGCTGATTGGCGCCAAGCTGGGCATGGACGTGCGCATCTGCGCGCCGAAAGCCCTGTGGCCGCTGGACGATCTGGTGGAACGTTGCCACAAGTACGCCGAAGAAAGCGGCGCGCGCATCACCTTGACCGAAGACCCGAAAGCGGCGGTCAAGGGCGTCGACTTCATTCACACCGACGTCTGGGTATCGATGGGCGAGCCGGTGGAAGCCTGGGCCGAGCGCATCCAGCAACTGCTGCCGTATCAGGTCAACGCCGAGCTGATGAAAGCCACCGGCAACCCGCGCACCAAGTTCATGCACTGCCTGCCGGCGTTTCACAACAGCGATACCAAGGTCGGCAAACAGATCGCCGAGCAATATCCGCACCTGAAAAACGGCATCGAAGTGACCGACGACGTGTTCGAGTCGCCGGCCTGCATCGCCTTCGAGCAAGCGGAAAACCGCATGCACACGATCAAGGCGATTCTGGTCTCGACCCTGGCTGATCTCTGACGCCACAGCGCTCCCACTGAAGGAACACGAGCCAAAGGTGGGAGCGGGCTTGCTCGCGAAAGCGGTACATCATTCAGCAGTGATGTCGACTGATCCACCGCTTTCGGGCGCAAGCCCCCTCCCACAAAGTCTGCTGTTCCGACAGGGAGATCGCGTCGTTTGCCATTCCTCTGTTTTTAGAAGGACTCGCACCATGCGTATCGTCGTAGCCCTGGGCGGCAACGCCCTGCTCCGCCGTGGTGAGCCGATGACCGCTGACAACCAGCGCGCCAACATCCGCATCGCCACCGAGCAAATCGCCAAGATCCACCCCGGCAACCAACTGGTCATCGCCCACGGCAATGGCCCGCAAGTCGGGCTGCTGTCGCTGCAAGCGGCGGCCTACACCTCGGTCAGCCCTTACCCGCTGGACGTGCTCGGCGCCGAAACCGAAGGCATGATCGGCTACATCATCGAGCAGGAACTGGGCAACCTGCTCGACTTCGAAGTGCCATTCGCCACTTTGCTCACCCAGGTTGAAGTCGACGCCAACGACCCGGCCTTCAAGAACCCGACCAAGCCGATCGGCCCGGTCTACGACAAGGCCGAAGCGGAAAAACTCGCCGCCGAGAAAGGCTGGGCGATTGCTCCCGACGGCGACAAATTCCGCCGTGTAGTCGCCAGCCCACGGCCAAAACGCATCTTTGAAATCCGCCCGATCAAGTGGCTGCTGGACAAAGGCAGCATCGTTATCTGCGCCGGTGGCGGCGGTATCCCGACGATGTATGACGAGAACCGCAACCTCAAAGGCATCGAAGCGGTGATCGACAAGGACCTGTGCTCCTCGCTGCTCGCCGAGCAACTGGAAGCCGACTTGCTGGTGATCGCTACCGACGTCAACGCCGCGTTCATCGACTACGGCAAGCCAACCCAAAAAGCCATTGCCGAAGCCCACCCGGACGAACTCGAACGTCTCGGCTTCGCCGCCGGGTCCATGGGACCGAAGGTGCAGGCAGCCTGCGAATTCGCCCGCCATACTGGCAAGGTCGCGGTGATCGGTTCGCTGGCCGATATCGAAGCCATCGTGCAAGGCACCGCCGGTACGCGGGTCAGCACGGCGAAACCGGGTATCAGCTACCGATAACAATAATGACCGGGGCAGGCTGAAGGCCTGCCCTGCTCCCATGCCTTGAAAGGAGTACCTCAATGGCCCAATTCGAACCTGGTCATTTGCACATCGAGCGGCACGCGTTGACGGACGATGACGTCAATTACAACGTGCACCTGGACTATGAAGTGTTCACCGATCCGCAGAAAGGCAAAGGGATTCAGTTCACCCTGCACGGCAGCATGCAGGGCAAGGACATGAAGGAGACGTTTTTCCTGCCCAAGGAAGAGGCCTACAACTTCGCCCGCGACGTGACGAGGATTGCCGAGAAATACGGGATTCCGAAGGCCCACAGCCAGATCGGCTCGGTGCACAAGCATTACGACCTGATGTTCGAAGACATTCGGAAGAAGTTGGATATGCACTCGGGGGATCCGGTCAATCCGGAGCATTTCGAATAACCCGAACGTTCCACATCCCCCTGTAGGAGTGAGCCTGCTCGCGATAGCGGTGTATCAGTCAAGATCGCTGTTATCTGACACACCGCTATCGCGAGCAGGCTCACTCCTACAGAGATTGGTGTTGGCCTGAAATCCTGCGTCAGGTTTCACCAATCCCCCGCCCCAAGGCATACTTGCCTCCCTCCGCACTGCAGAACACTGAACCGCCCCATGCGTATCCACGTCAGCTTCATCGACCGCGTCGGCATCACCCAGGAAGTCCTGGCTATTCTCGGTGGACGCAATCTCAATCTGGATGCGGTGGAGATGATCCCGCCGAACGTCTACATCGACGCGCCGACCCTGAGCCCGCAAGTGCTCGAAGAACTCAAGGATGCGCTGTTTCGGGTACTCGGCGTTGAAGCGGTGACCGTGGTCGATATCCTTCCCGGCCAGCGTCGGCACTTGCAGCTCGACGCCTTGCTGGCGGCGATGACCGACCCGGTGCTGGCCCTCGACAGCGCCGGCAAGGTGCTGCTGGCCAACCCGGCGTTGATTGCGTTATACGGCCGCGAACCCGCCGGAGAAAGTGTCTCGGCGCTGTTCAACGATCCCGGCCTGCTCGACACCCTGCTCGAAAACGGCTTCCGCCTGCCGCTGCGCGAGATCACCGTCAACGGCCAGACCCTGTTGCTCGACGCCACGCCGATCACTGACGCCGGCGCCCTGCTGACCCTGTATCAACCAAACCGCATCGGCGAACAACTCTCGGCGCTGCACCACGACCATGCCGAAGGCTTCGACGCGCTGCTTGGCGAATCCCCGGCGATCCGCACCCTCAAGGCCCGCGCCCAACGGGTCGCGGCCCTCGATGCGCCGTTGTTGATTCAGGGCGAAACCGGCACCGGCAAAGAACTGGTGGCCCGCGCCTGCCACGCGATCAGCGCCCGCCATAGTGCCCCATTTCTCGCCCTCAACTGCGCGGCGCTGCCGGAGAATCTGGCCGAGAGCGAACTGTTCGGCTACGCCCCCGGCGCTTTCACCGGCGCAGCGCGCGGCGGCAAGCCAGGTCTGATGGAACTGGCCAACCAGGGCACGGTGTTTCTCGATGAGATCGGCGAGATGTCGCCGTACTTGCAGGCCAAACTGCTGCGTTTTTTAAACGACGGCAGCTTCCGCCGCGTGGGGGGTGATCGCGAGGTGAAGGTCAATGTGCGCATCCTCAGCGCGACCCACCGCGACCTGGAAAAAATGGTCAGCGAAGGCTTGTTCCGCGAAGACCTGTTCTACCGCCTCAACGTGCTCAATGTCGAAGTCCCGCCGCTGCGCGAACGCGGCCAGGACATTCTGTTGCTGGCGCGCTACTTCATGCAGCAGGCCTGCGCGCAAATTCAGCGCCCGGTCTGTCGTCTGGCCCCGGGCACTTATCCGGCGCTGCTCGGCAATCGCTGGCCGGGTAACGTGCGGCAATTGCAGAACGTGATCTTCCGTGCGGCGGCGATTTGCGAAAGCAGTCTGGTCGATATTGGGGATCTCGACATTGCCGGCACCTCCGTCGCACGCCAGACCGACAGCGATGTCGACAGCCTCGAACAGGCCGTCGAATCGTTCGAAAGAGAGCTGCTGGAAAAACTCTACGTCAGCTATCCCTCGACCCGCCAGTTGGCGAGCCGTCTGCAAACCTCGCATACCGCCATCGCCCATCGCCTGCGCAAATACGGCATTCCCAACAAACCCTGACTCCCCCCACCGCCCCACTGTAGGAGTGAGCCTGCTCGCGATGGCGGCCTCAGCCCGACGGCGGTTGAGGACAGGTTGTTGGCCTGCACCGGCAGTTGGTTGAACCAGC
>NZ_JABWQS010000014.1:0-122272 GCF_014268545.1 Pseudomonas sp. SWRI81 | reverse complement strand
TGAATCTCAAGGAGTTTTCCGTTTCGACTGCGCCAGAAGTGGGGCGAATTATAGACTTCCAGAATCTGCCGTCAACCCCTATTTTAATAATTCTGTCATATCGATCAAAAAACCCCGAAAACACGAAGGCCGACCTTAACGGTCGGCCTTCGGCACACCGAGCTACTTATAAGCTAGGGAATGCAAACTGCGAAGCTTCATGGCTCGCCCGTTGCGGCCAACGCTGGGTAATCGCCTTGCGACGGGTATAGAAGCGCACACCATCGGGACCATAGGCATGCAGATCGCCAAAAAGCGAGCGCTTCCAGCCACCGAAGCTGTGATAAGCCACCGGCACTGGCAGCGGCACGTTGACGCCGACCATGCCGACTTCGATCTCGTCGCAGAACAGCCGCGCCGCTTCCCCGTCGCGGGTGAAGATGCAGGTGCCGTTGCCGTATTCGTGATCGTTGATCAGTTGCATCGCCTCTTCCAGGCTGTTCACACGGACGACGCACAGTACCGGCCCGAAGATCTCTTCCTTATAGATGCGCATTTGCGGGGTGACATTATCGAACAGGCAGCCACCGAGGAAGAAGCCTTCTTCGTGCCCTGCCACACTCAACCCGCGACCGTCGACGACCAGGGTCGCGCCTGCTGCCACGCCGTCATCCACGTAACCGCTGACCTTGTCACGCGCCTGCCCGGTCACCAATGGCCCCATGTCCAGACCGCACGAAGTACCGGCACCGATTTTCAGCGCCTTGATCTGTGGAACCAGTTTCGCCACCAGCGCATCGGCCACTTGATCGCCGACACACACCGCTACCGAAATCGCCATACAGCGCTCGCCGCAAGAACCGTACGCCGCGCCCATCAGTGCGCTGACGGCGTTATCCAGGTCGGCATCGGGCATCAGCACTGCATGGTTCTTCGCCCCGCCCAGTGCCTGAACGCGTTTGCCGCGTTTGGTGCCTTCGGCGTAGATGTATTCGGCGATCGGTGTCGAGCCGACGAAGCTCAGCGCTTTGACTTCCGGCGCTTCGATCAACGCGTCCACCGCCGCCTTGTCACCGTGGACCACGCTCATCACACCTTTCGGCAAGCCTGCTTCCAATAACAATTGAGCAATCAGCAGTGTGGAGCTTGGATCGCGCTCGGACGGTTTGAGGATGAAGCAGTTGCCGCAGACGATCGCCAGCGGGTACATCCACAATGGCACCATGGCCGGGAAGTTGAACGGGGTGATCCCGGCCACAATCCCCAGCGGCTGAAAGTCCGACCAGGCATCAATGTTCGGGCCGACGTTGCGGCTGTATTCGCCCTTGAGGATTTCCGGTGCTGCGCAGGCGAACTCGACGTTCTCGATACCACGCTTCAATTCACCGGCGGCGTCTTCCAGGGTCTTGCCGTGCTCTTCGCTGATCAGTTGCGAAATGCGCGCTTCGTTCTGCTCCAGCAGTTGCTTGAAGCGGAACATCACCTGGGCACGTTTGGCCGGCGGCGTGTTGCGCCACGCAGGGAACGCAGCCTTGGCGGCGTCGATGGCTTTCTGGATGGTCGCCTGGCTGGCCAAGGGCAATTTATGGATCGCCTGGCCGGTAGACGGGTTGAACACATCCACCGAGCGACCGTTCTCGGTCACCAGTTCGCCATTGATCAAATGCGGAATAACGCTCATCGAACACTCCTGAATGCTTGTGCACAGACGCCAGGTAAGAAGCGCCTTCTATATATAGGTAGTTCCGTTGAGGAGCCGGATGTCACTGGCGCGTTCAAGTACGCCTTCGCGAGCAAGCTCGGCTCCCACAGTTGTTGTAAAGATCAGTCGAGCTTGTTCAGCACTTCGCCGACCGCATCGAACAGACGATCGAGATCTTGCGGCTTGCTGTTGAAGGTTGGGCCGAACTGCAGGGTGTCGCCGCCGAAGCGCACGTAGAACCCGGCTTTCCACAACGCCATGCCCGCCTCGAAGGGACGCACGATGGCGTCACCGTCACGCCCGGCAATCTGGATTGCACCGGCCAGACCGTAGTTGCGGATGTCGATGACGTTTTTCGAGCCTTTCAGGCCATGCAGAGCGTTTTCGAAATGCGGCGCGACTTCAGCGACGCTCTGCACCAGGTTTTCCTTTTGCAGCAAGTCGAGTGCCGCCAAGCCTGCGGCGCAAGCCACCGGGTGTGCCGAGTAGGTGTAGCCGTGCGGGAATTCCACAGCGTATTCCGGTGTCGGCTGGTTCATGAAGGTTTGGTAGATTTCGGAGCTCGCGATCACCGCGCCCATCGGAATCGCGCCGTTGGTGACTTGCTTGGCGATGCACATCAGGTCCGGGGTCACGCCAAAGCTGTCGGCGCCAAACATCGAACCGGTACGGCCGAAACCAGTGATCACTTCATCGAACACCAGCAAGATGTTGTGCTGGTCGCAGATCTCGCGCAGACGCTTGAGGTAGCCCTGAGGCGGAACCAGAACACCGGCCGAACCGGCCATTGGCTCCACGAACACTGCGGCTATATTGGAGGCGTCGTGCAATTCGATGAGCTTCAGCAGCTCGTCGGCCAGCGCTATACCGCCCTGCTCCGGCATGCCACGGGAAAAGGCATTGCTTGCCAGCAGTGTGTGCGGCAAGTGATCAACATCCATCATCGCCTGGCCGAACAGTTTACGGTTGCCGTTGACGCCGCCGAGGCTGGTGCCGGCGATGTTCACACCGTGATAGCCACGGGCACGACCGATCATTTTGGTTTTGGTCGCCTGCCCTTTCAGACGCCAGTAGGCACGCACCATTTTCACCGCAGTATCGGCGCACTCGGAGCCGGAGTCGGTAAAGAACACATGGTTCAGATTGCCCGGCGTCAGCTCGGTGATTTTTTCAGCCAACTGAAACGACAGCGGATGGCCGTACTGGAAGCCCGGCGAATAATCGAGGGTGCCCAACTGTTTCGAAACGGCTTCCTGAATTTCCTTGCGGGTGTGCCCGGCGCCGCAGGTCCACAGACCGGACAGCGAATCGTAGATTTTGCGGCCCTTGTCGTCGAACAGCCAACTGCCTTCGGCGCCGACGATCAAACGCGGATCGCGCTGAAAGTTGCGGTTGGCGGTGTACGGCATCCAGTGCGCGTCCAGCTTCAGTTGGCTGGCCAGTGGCGACGGCGCGTTTTCAGGCATGTTCATCGGGCAAAACCTCGCAGGGCATAAGCGTCAGGGAGATGGAAAGCGTTGTTGCAGCTAAATTGCCACGGCGATAAAGTCGGTGAAATTCAACTCTTCTAACCTTCAGTCAGATCTCTGCTAAACAAAGAGAACAAGAAATGAGCAGCCGCCGTCCCGATCCGCTGGCCCAGGTCAGTGACTTTGATATTCGCCTGCTGCGGATTTTTCGCAGCGTCGTCGAATGTGGCGGCTTCTCGGCAGCGGAAACCGTGCTTGGCATTGGCCGGTCAGCGATCAGCCAGCAGATGAGCGATCTGGAGCAGCGCCTCGGTTTGCGCTTGTGCCAACGTGGACGCGCGGGTTTTTCCCTGACCGAGGAAGGTCGCGAGGTTTACCAATCGGCGCTACAGCTCTTGAGTGCGCTGGAAAGTTTCCGCACCGAGGTCAACGGTCTGCACCAACATCTGCGTGGCGAGTTGATCATTGGCCTGACCGACAACCTCGTCACCCTGCCCCACATGCGCATCACCCACGCCCTCGCCCAACTGAAGGAGCGCGGGCCGGATGTGCAGATCCAGATCCGTATGATCGCGCCTAATGAAGTCGAGCAAGGCGTGCTCGACGGGCGTTTGCATGTTGGCGTGGTGCCGCAGGCCAGCGCGTTGTCTGGGCTGGAATATCAGCCGTTGTACAGCGAACGTTCGCTGCTTTACTGCGCGGTCGGCCATCCGTTGTTTTATGTTGATGACAAACAACTGGATGACCAGCGCCTGAACAGTCAGGACGCGATTGCACCGACCTTTCGGTTGCCGGCAGACATCCAGGCGCACTATCAAGCGCTCAACTGCACCGCCAGCGCTTCCGACCGCGAGGGAATGGCGTTTCTGATTTTGACCGGACGCTACATTGGTTATCTGCCGGATCACTACGCCAGTCTTTGGGTGCAGCAGGGGCGTTTGCGTGCGCTCAAGGCCGGCACACGTTTTTACGATTTGAGCCTGGCATCGGTCACGCGCAAGGGCCGGCGCCCTCATTTGGTGCTGGAAAGTTTCTTGGAGAGTCTGGCGGCGACGCGCTGAAAGCCAGATCACAGATCGTCCGGACGCGGCCCGAGCCTTCGCCAGCTCCTGCCTTTGACGGTCATCGCTTCAGAAAGCTGAGCAAGTGGACAGGTTTTTGCAGAGAAGGCTTAACTCGATCCTTCAAAAAGAAGCCAACGCCATGCAGCCAGATTCCGATTCGTCCAGTGAACTCATCTACGGCCTCAACGACCGCCCCAAACCACTCGCCGCCCTGCTTGCCGCGTTGCAACATGTGCTGGCCAGTTTCGTCGGCATCATCACCCCGCCGCTGGTCATCGGCTCGGCGCTCGGGCTGACCGCGCATTTGCCGTACCTGATCAGCATGGCGCTGATGGTCTCGGGCGTCGGCACCTTTATTCAGGCACGGCGGCCGTTCGGCATCGGCGCGGGCATGATCTGTCTGCAAGGCACCAGTTTCGCTTTTCTCGGGGCGGTGCTGTCGGCCGGTTTTCTGGTCAAGCAGCGTGGCGGCAGCCCGGAAGATATTCTGGCGATGGTCTTCGGTGTCTGTTTTTTCGGCGCCCTTGTGCAAATCGTGCTCAGCCGTTTTATCGGTCAGTTGCGCCGAGTCGTTACGCCGTTAGTGACCGGGATCGTCATTACCCTGATCGGCATCAGTTTGATCAAGGTGGGCATCACCGATCTGGGCGGTGGCTTCAATGCGCCGGACTTCGGTGCGCCAGGCAATCTGGCGCTGGGCGTGTTCGTGTTGCTGACGATCATTCTGCTCAACCGCTCAAATACGCCGTGGATACGGCTGTCGGCGATCATCGTCGGCCTGCTGCTGGGAAGCCTCGCGGCCTGGTTCAGTGGGAAACTGATCCCCCAGCCATTGCCTGACTTACCTTTGGTGAGTTTTCCTACGCCATTCAAGTTCGGTTTCAGCTTCGACTGGACAGCTTTCCTGCCTGTCGCGCTGATTTATCTGATCAGCACCATCGAAACCGTCGGCGACCTCACCGCCAACTGCATGCTCGCGCGTCAGCCGATCAGCGGCCCTTCTTATATAAGTCGCTTGCGCGGCGGCGTGCTCGGCGATGGCGTCAGTTGCATGATCGCGGCCACGTTCAGCGCTTTCCCTAACACTACGTTCGCGCAGAACAATGGCGTGATTCAATTGACGGGCGTCGCCAGCCGCTACGTGGGACTGTACATCGGCGCGATCCTGTTCTGTCTCGGCCTGTTCCCGCTGATCGGCGCGGTGCTGCAACAGATTCCCAAACCGGTATTGGGCGGCGCCACGCTGGTGATGTTCGGGGCCGTCGCGGCGGCGGGTGTGCGCATCCTCGCGCAGTCGCCGCTGGACCGGCGCAGCATGCTGATCATCGCCACCTCGTTCGGCGTCGGCCTGGGCATCGCCGCGCAACCGAACCTGCTGCACCTGCTGCCGAAACTGGTGCAGAACCTGTTCGACTCGGCGATCACCAGCGGCGGGCTTACGGCAATATTCCTTTGCCTGTTGTTGCCGGAAGGCAAAACCGCAGCGGCCAAAAGCCCCGCACCATTGAACAAGATCGAACAGGCGTAACGGTTTTATTGCGCAAGGACTTGTCGGATGCCTGTGGGTGCGCTATCAACGCAACCTGGCTGCACCCACAGACAATCCCGGAAGTGCCTATGACCTTTGAAGTCCCAGCCCATGGCGGCAAACCCGCCAGCCGCATTCGTCAGAAGAACGAAGAGACCATCCTCAAAGCCGCCGAAGACGAGTTCGCCCGTCACGGGTACAAAGGCACCAGCATGAACACCATCGCCCAGAATGCCGGGTTGCCCAAGGCCAATCTGCATTACTACTTCACCAACAAACTCGGTTTGTACGTGGCGGTGCTGAGCAACATCATTGAGCTGTGGGACAGCACCTTCAACACCCTCACCGCCGAGGACGATCCCGCCGAGGCGCTGACCCGCTATATTCGCGCGAAAATGGAGTTCTCCCGTCGCCAGCCACAAGCCTCGCGAATTTTCGCGATGGAAGTGATCAGCGGCGGCGAATGCCTGAGCGAGTATTTCAATCAGGATTACCGCACCTGGTTCACCGGCCGGGCGGCGGTATTTCAGGCCTGGATCGATGCAGGCAAAATGGACCCGGTCGACCCGGTGCACCTGATCTTCCTGCTGTGGGGCAGCACCCAGCATTATGCCGACTTCGCCACGCAGATCTGCCGCGTGACCGGGCGCAGCAAGTTGACCAGACAGGACATGGAAGACGCCGGCAACAACCTGATTCGCATCATCCTCAAAGGCTGCGGCCTCACACCTTCTCTATAAGACGTTTATGCCTTTCACCCTCAGCGGTTTTTGCGAGTACCGCGAAGAGATTCGCAAAAGCCGCTTTATCACCTTGGCCACTCCGATCAGCAGCCCCGCCGACGCGCAGGCGTTCTTCGAGCAGCACAGCGACTTGAACGCCACGCACAACTGCTGGGCGTGGAAGCTCGGCGCGCAATATCGCAGCACCGACGATGGCGAACCCGGCGGTACGGCCGGGCGACCGATTCTCGCGGCGATTGAAGCGCAGGATTGCGACCAGGTCGCGGTGCTGGTGATTCGCTGGTATGGCGGTATTCAACTCGGCACTGGCGGTCTGGCCCGGGCTTATGGCGGCGGGGCCAACAAATGCCTGCAAGCGGCGGCGAAAATCGAGTTGATCAGCCGCGTGCCGTTAAGTTGCGCTTGCGGGTTTGCCGAGTTGGCGCTGGTGAAGTTGCGGGTGGCGGATCTGGGCGGATTGGTGGTGGAGGAAAACTTTACTGCCAATGGCGTTGAGTTGAAGTTGGCGGTGGGGGAAGCGCAGATCGATATCTTGCAATCGCAACTTGCTGATTTGAGTCGTGGGCGGATTTTGTTGCAGCGTTGAAGAAGATCAAAAGATCGCAGCGTTCCGCAGCTCCTACAGGGGGATCACATTCCAATTGTAGGAGCTGCGGAACGCTGCGATCTTTTTGGGGCGTTACGTGAATTCCATTTTCTGCCAACTTGCCCACATCCGCTGTGCACCCGACTGTGGATAACCTGAGCACATATCGCTGTAACCCTTCTGTCATGCGGCTTTGCGCGGTTTGTTCACTTTTCGTTCAATTCATCCGACGAAAAGGAAATTCAAATTAAAAACAATCAGTTAGCCGCGTTTATCACCTTTAGAAGAAAGCATCACAGTGCTTATGCCCGGGTTCGCCGCTTGCACACAATTACTGTGGAACAACCTGTGGATAACCCGTTCATGACCGCCGCAGTCGCTGGATCTGCCTAGGCCCCAAGCAATTGCTCGTTTTTTAACCAACCACCCGCGGGCGAAACTGGAGCCTGGTCAAAGGCTTTGCGCTGAAATGGTGCTCGGCAGAAAGCCTAACCGGGCGCTGAGCCTGGGCAATCGGCACGGGCTGCAACGATCGGCGCGCGTTCCTGACTCACTGGCCAGGAAATTGCTTTATCCACAGGCACAACTCCAAGTCAGTCGAGCCTGTCATGCCCACCGCCCCTTCTGTTCCGCGCCTGCAACTGCGCCAGATCAGCAAACGCTACCCCGGTTGCCTGGCCAACGATGCCATCGACCTGAGCATTGCACCGGGTGAAATCCACGCCCTGCTCGGCGAAAACGGTGCGGGCAAAAGTACCCTGATGAAGATCATTTACGGTGTCACCCAGTGCGACAGCGGTGAAACGCTTTGGGAAGGTCAGCGCGTGCATATCCGCAATCCGGCCCAGGCGCGGCAGTTGGGGATTGGCATGGTGTTCCAGCATTTCTCGCTGTTCGAAACCCTCAGCGTGGCGCAGAACATTGCTTTGGCCATGGGCGCCGCGGCCGGCACGCCGCAGCAACTGGAGCCGAAGATTCGCGAAGTGTCGCAGCGCTACGGCATGGCGCTGGAGCCGGAGCGACTTGTCCACAGCCTGTCGATTGGCGAGCGGCAACGGGTGGAAATCATCCGTTGCCTGATGCAGGACATCCGCTTGCTGATCCTCGACGAACCGACTTCGGTGCTGACGCCGCAAGAGGCCGACGACTTGTTCATCACCCTGCGCCGCCTCGCCGCTGAGGGTTGCAGCATTCTGTTTATCAGCCACAAGCTCGGTGAGGTGCGTGCCTTGTGCCACAGCGCCACGGTGCTGCGTGGCGGTCGGGTTGCCGGGCATTGCGTACCTGCCGAGTGTTCGGATCAGCAACTGGCGCAACTGATGGTCGGCGCAGCGGCGACGTTGATTGGCGAGTATCCGAAGGTCAGCGGTGGCGCGGCTTTTTTGCAGGTGCAGGGTTTGAGCTGGCACAACCCGGATCCGTTCGGCTGTTCGCTGTCAGGCGTCGACCTGCAAGTGTGCAGCGGCGAAATCGTCGGCATCGCCGGGGTCGCCGGCAATGGCCAGGATGAGCTGCTCGCCCTGCTCAGCGGCGAACAGACATTACCTCGGGCAGAAGCCGCGACCATTCGCTTCGCTGAGCGCAACGTCGCGGATTTGCGTGCGGATGCGCGGCGTGGACTGGGCCTGGCGTTCGTGCCTGCTGAACGCCTCGGCCACGGCGCAGTGCCGGATTTGAGTCTGGCCGATAACGCCCTGCTCAGTGCTTTCCAGCAAGGGCTGGTCAGCAACGGCTTGATCCAACGCGGCAAAGTCGAAGCCCTTGCCCAACAGATCATCCAGCGTTTCGGCGTGAAAACTCCTGACACGCAAACCGCCGCGCGCAGCCTGTCCGGCGGCAATCTGCAGAAATTCATTCTGGGCCGGGAAATCCTGCAACAACCGAAACTGCTGGTCGCCGCGCACCCGACCTGGGGCGTCGACGTCGGTGCCGCGGCGACCATCCACCGCGCATTGATCGCCCTGCGCGATGCCGGCGCGGCGATTCTGGTGATTTCCGAAGACCTCGACGAGCTGTTCCAGATCAGCGACCGCCTCGGCGCCCTGTGTGGCGGACGACTGTCGGCGCTACGCGACACCCGCGATACGCAACTGAGCGACGTCGGCGCGTGGATGGCCGGCCAGTTCGATCACTCACCTTGCGCCGCCCTGGTTTAACGGAGTTTCAACCATGCTGCTTTCTCTCGAACCCCGTGGTCAGCAATCGCGCCTGATGCTGTGGTGCTCGCCGTTATTGGCGGCGGTGCTGACCCTCGGCTGTGGCTCGCTGCTGTTCATCGCACTCGGCCACGATCCGCTGCAAACCTTGCACACGCTGCTAATTGCGCCGGTCAGCGATCTGTACGGTGTCGGCGAACTGCTGGTCAAAGCGCTGCCGATTGTGCTTTGTGCACTTGGGCTGGCCGTGGCTTATCAGGCGCGAGTATGGAACATCGGCGCCGAAGGTCAGTTGCTGCTCGGTGCACTGGCCGGCAGTGCTCTGGCGGTGAACATTATCGAGATGCACAGCCGCTGGGCGCTGGTGCTGATTCTGCTGACCGGCACGCTGGCGGGCGCTGCATGGGCCGGCCTGACGGCATGGCTGCGTACACGCTTCAACGCCAACGAAATCCTCACCAGCATCATGCTCAATTACATCGCCCTGAACCTGCTGCTGTTTTGCGTACATGGTCCGCTGAAAGACCCTGCCGGATTCAATTTCCCCGAATCGGCGATGTTCGGCGACGCCAGTCGCTTACCGTTGCTGCTGGAGGATGGCCGCGCGCACGCCGGGGCGTATTTCGCCCTGCTCGCTCTGGTCGCGGTGTGGGTGTTGTTGCAAAAAAGCTTTGTCGGATTCCAGATCAAGGTACTCGGCCTGGACAAGCGCGCAGCAGGCTTTGTCGGCTTTCGCGAAAAGCGTCTGGTCTGGCTGGTGCTGTTGATCAGTGGTGGCTTGGCCGGGCTGGCCGGCGTTTGCGAAGTGACCGGGCCGATTGGCCAACTGGTGCCGCAGGTCTCACCGGGTTATGGCTACGCGGCGATCACCGTGGCGTTTCTCGGTCGGCTCAATCCGATCGGCATTCTGTTTGCCAGCCTGTTGATGGCACTGCTCTACATCGGCGGCGAGAGCGCGCAGATGGCGCTCAATCTGCCGCAGGCGATCACCCAGTTGTTTCAGGGAATGATGCTGTTTTTCCTGCTTGCCTGTGACGTGCTGATTCTCTATCGGCCACGCCTGAAACTGCGCTGGACCCGGCGCGCCTCGACCCCTGCCGTAACCGCCGGAGCGCTGTGATGGATATCGATCTGTTGAGTAATATTTTCTATGCCATGGTCCGCTGCGGCACGCCGCTGCTCCTGGTGGCGCTGGGTGAACTGATCTGCGAGAAGAGCGGCGTACTCAACCTCGGCCAGGAAGGCATGATGCTGTTCGGCGCCGTGATCGGGTTTATCGTCGCCCTCAACAGCGGCAACCTGTGGCTGGGTGTTCTGCTGGCGATGCTCGCCGGGATGCTGCTGTCGTCGCTGTTTGCCTTGGTCGCGCTGGTATTCAATGCCAATCAGGTGGCGACCGGGCTGGCCCTGACGATTTTCGGTGTCGGGCTTTCGACGTTTGTCGGCGCGGCCTGGGTCGGTAAACCGCTGGCTGGATTCGAGCCGCTGGCCATTCCGTTGTTGAGTGAAATTCCGCTGATCGGAAGAATGCTGTTTGCCCAGGATCTGCTGGTGTACCTGTCGTTCGCGCTGTTTGCGCTGGTGGCGTGGGTGATCATGAAAAGTCGCGTGGGCCTGATCATTCAGGCGGTCGGCGAAAATCCGGATGCAGCCAGCGCCATGGGCTTGCCGGTGCTGACCGTGCGCACGTTGGCGGTCTTGTTCGGCGGTGCGATGGCCGGGTTGGCCGGGGCCTATCTGTCGCTGGCCTATACGCCTATGTGGGCCGAAAACATGACTGCCGGGCGTGGCTGGATCGCCTTGGCGCTGGTGGTATTTGCCAGTTGGCGCGTGTGGCGGTTGTTGCTGGGGGCGTATCTGTTCGGCCTCGCCAGCATCCTGCACCTGGTGGCGCAGGGGTTGGGGCTGGCGATTCCTTCGAGTCTGCTGGCGATGTTGCCGTATGTCGCGACGATTGTGGTGTTGGTGTTGTTGTCCCGCGATGCCGTGCGCACACGGCTGTATGCGCCGGTTTCGTTGGGGCAACCTTGGCAGTCAGGACATTAGGCAGATACAAACCTGTGGCGAGGGAGCTTGCTCCCGCTGGGGCGCGAAGCGGCCCTCGATATTGATCCTGGAAGACCTTTTACGACTGCTGCGCAGCCGAGCGGGAGCAAGCTCCCTCGCCACAAATGGGCAGTGCCTGAACCACGCCCCACGCCAGTTCGAAGATAAGAAAGACCACAAGGATCGAACTGGCGCCGTGCAGCAAGGCATACCCTTGCCACGCCGCAAACAGAAACCGCCCCACCGCGTCATAGCGTCCATAAAGCGCCTGCGGATCACGAATCCGCAGCACCGCCCAGACACAGACCACTGAGCCCAACAAGTTCGCCATCAGCATGTGCATGGATTGGAACGGCGGCAGTTCGCCAGGGAAATCCAGCGAGCTCAGCAGCCCATGCACAAGCGCGAAGCTCCACGGCGTGACAAACGCTGCCGTGACGATCAGGTCATACCAGGCGCTGCCGCGCACCACGTTGCGATACTGCGTTGCGGTCCACATCATCCTTGCTCCAGAAATTCAGGGAGCAGGCACGTTAAAGCCTGGGGTATGCTCCAGGGTCAATACCCCATTCGAGAAAACAGCATGCGCATCGGTGAATTAGCCCGGGCCAGCGCGGTCAGCCGTGACACCTTGCGCTTTTATGAGCAGCGCGGGCTGATCGCGGCGCAACGCAGCGCTAACGGCTACCGTGACTATCCGCCGGAAATGGTGCAACTGGTGCTCTACATCAAAACCGCGCAGCGGCTGGGCTTTACTCTGGGCGAGATCGGCAACAGCGTCGCCGCCCTGTGGCACGCCCGCGACCCGGAAAACGCCGTGGCGCAATTGCTGCGTGACAAACTGCAATTGGTTGAAACCCGCATGAGCGAACTCGACACGCTGCGCCAGGAGCTGCAACTGCGGCTCGGTCAGGCGTGTCCATTGAACCCTGAACGCTGACTTTCAAGGAAACCCATCATGTCTCAGGCAAAAACCGCATTGATCATCGGCGCCTCCCGGGGCTTGGGCCTCGGTCTGGTGAAAACCTTGCTCGCCGACGGCTGGCAAGTGACCGCAACGGTGCGCAATCCGCAAAAGGCCGAGGCGCTGCAAGCGCTGGGTGACGTGCGCATCGAAAAGCTCGACATGGACGATCAGCAAGCGGTGATCGCCCTGAATCAGAAACTCAAAGGCGAAACCTTCGACCTGCTGTTCGTCAACGCCGGAGTCAAGGGCCCCGACGTGCAGACCCCGGGCGGCGCGACACTGGCCGAGGTCGGCCAATTGTTTTTCACCAACGCCGTGGCGCCGATCAATCTGGCCCAGCGTTTTGTCGGGCAGATCCGCGACGGCAGCGGTGTGCTGGCGTTCATGAGTTCGGTGCTCGGCAGCGTAACCATGCCGGACGCGCCAGAACTGGCGCTGTACAAGGCGAGCAAGGCGGCCCTCAATTCGATGACCAACAGCTTTGTCACGCAACTGGGCGAGCAGAAACTGACCGTGCTGTCGCTGCATCCGGGCTGGGTGAAGACGGACATGGGCGGCGATGGCGCCGATATCGATGTCGAGACCAGTACGCGCGGGCTGATCGATCAGGTGAATGCGTTCAGCGGCAAGGGCGGGCATCACTTCGTCAATTACAAGGGTGAAACGATTCCCTGGTAAGCATGCAAATCCCTGTGTAGGAGTGAGCCTGCTCGCGATAGCGGTGTGTCAGGTTAGACATATTTATCTGACACACCGCTATCGTCGGAACGCCGCCCGGAGCAGGCTCACTCCTACAGGGGGATCTTGGTGAATGGTCGGGTGGGGCTTGCCCGCCTTGGCGATTTGTCTGACACTGCGCGCCTCGTCCTTTGCGGCGACCCTGGATCAGCAGACAGGGCAACACTGAGCTGGCAACCCTGAACCCAACTTTCAGAGGAGCCGGCCACAATGCCTGCGACCCGTACCTGGTTAAAAAATCCCCTCGCCATTTTCACGGCCAACGCGCTCGATGCCCGTGGCGGTCTGGTGCTGCAAGACGGTGTGATCGTCGAAGTGCTCGCGGCGGGTCAGCAGCCGTCGGCGCCGTGCCATGAAGTGTTCGATGCCCGCGAGCATGTAATCCTGCCGGGCCTGATCAACACCCACCATCATTTCTATCAGACCCTGACCCGCGCCTGGGCGCCGGTGGTCAATCAGCCGCTGTTTCCGTGGCTGAAAACCCTCTACCCGGTATGGGCCCGGCTGACCCCGGAAAAACTCGCGCTCGCGACCAAAGTGGCGTTGGCCGAGCTGCTGCTCTCGGGCTGCACCACCGCCGCAGATCATCACTACTTGTTCCCGGACGGTCTGGAGAACGCCATCGACGTGCAAGTCGAAACGGTGCGCGAACTGGGCATGCGCGCCATGCTCACCCGCGGTTCGATGAGCCTCGGCGAGAAGGACGGCGGCCTGCCTCCACAGCAGACCGTGCAGGAAGGTCAGGTGATTCTCGACGACAGCCAGCGCCTGATTCACGAATACCACGAGCGTGGCGACGGCGCGCAGGTTCAGATCGCCCTGGCGCCCTGCTCGCCGTTTTCGGTCACGCCCGAAATCATGTCGGCCAGCGCCGAACTGGCGAACAAACTTGATGTGCGCCTGCACACCCACCTCGCTGAAACCCTCGATGAAGAAGAATTCTGCCTGCAACGCTTCGGCCTGCGCACCGTCGATTATCTAGACAGTGTCGGCTGGCTCGGCCCGCGCACCTGGCTGGCCCACGGCATCCATTTCAACCCCGATGAAATCGCCCGCCTCGGCCAGGCCGGCACCGGTATCTGCCACTGCCCGAGTTCGAACATGCGCCTGGCTTCCGGGATCTGCCCGAGCATCGAGCTGACCGACGCCGGCGCGCTGTTCGGTCTCGGTGTTGACGGTTCGGCGTCCAACGATGCCTCGAACATGATCCTTGAAGCGCGTCAGGCGCTGTACATCCAGCGCCTGCGCTACGGCGCCGAAAAGATCACCCCGGAACGCGTGCTGGGTTGGGCGACCCAAGGTTCGGCGAGCCTGCTGGGCCGTACCGACATCGGCGAAATCGCTGTGGGCAAACAGGCGGATCTGGCCTTGTTCAAGCTCGATGAACTGCGTTTCTCCGGCAGCCATGACCCGATCTCGGCACTGCTGCTGTGTGGGGCTGACCGCGCGGACCGGGTGATGATTGGTGGCAAGTGGCGCGTGGTCGATGGGCAGGTTGAGGGGCTGGATCTCAAAGGCCTGATCGCCGATCACAGCCAGGCGGCGCGGCAACTGATCGCCGGCACCTGAGTGAACACAGATTAAAACTGTGGGAGCGGGCTTGCTCGCGAAGGCGTCGTATCAGTCACTATTGAGCCGCCTGAAACACCGCATTCGCGAGCAAGCCCGCTCCCACAGGTTTTTTAGTTTCCCTAAAGACCCAGCAGGGACAGCATGATGAACGTCGCAAACAGCACAAAGTGCGTCATGCCCTCAATGGCATTGGTTTCGCCGTCATTCAGGTTGATCGCACTGACAATCAGGGTGATGAAGATCATCACTGTCTGCACCGGCGTCATCGCCATCTGAAACGGCTGGCCGGTGTACAACGCCATCGCTTCCATCACCGGCACGGTAAGGATCACCGTCGACAGTGACGCGCCCATTGCGATGTTCACCACCGATTGCATGCGGTTCGCCAGCGCCGCGCGCAACGCGGTCAGAATTTCCGGCGCCGCCGAAATCGCCGCCACCAGAATCGCCGTGATTACCGGCGGTGCGCCCGTGCCTTCCAGGCCCAAATCGAGGGTTTTGGACATGACCTCGGCGAGTGCGCCGATCACCACCACGCCGAACACCAGAATGCCGATCGACAGCGCCAGACTGACCGGTTTCGGTTCTTGCTCGATCGGCTCTTTCTTGCGCCGTTTGTCCGGATAGCTATAGCTGAAAAAATAACTGTGCGGGCCGACCTGCATGCGCAGAAACAGCGCATACAACACCACCATCGCGCCGATGGTGAACGCCGAATACAACTTCCAGTTGGCCTCGGGAATAAACTCCGGGACCACCATCGACACGCCCATGGCCGTGAGGATCATCACGCTGTAGCTGCGCGCCGAATCGTCGTTGTAGGACTGCTCGCCGTGCTTGATGCCGCCCATCAGCGCGGCGAGGCCGAGGATGCCGTTGATATCGAGCATGACCGCCGAATAAATCGTGTCGCGCACCAGGGTGGCCGAGGCCTCGTTGCTCATCATGATCGCCAGAATCACGACTTCCACCAACACCGCCGCAAGGGTGAGGATCATTGTGCCGTAGGGATCGCCGACCTTTTCCGCGAGCAATTCGGCGTGATGGGCGACGCGCATCGAGGCGGCGACGATGAAGGCGATCAGTATCAGGCCGCCGAGCAGCGCGACGATCTGGCCGCTGTGCAACAGCCAGTGTTCCAGTGGATAAGCGATGCACGCGGCAATGACTGCCAGCAGCAGAAAGCTTTCTTGCTTGAGGATTGAGAGCATGGCGGGCCTTTTGCCGAAAAGAGCTGATGAAGCTACTGACTGTCGGGCGGCGCTAAATGTTTCGTTACACCTTAGCGCACCAAGCGATGGCGGTGCTTGAGCAGGTGCACCTTTATTGGCCTTGATGGCCCTATCGCGAGCAGGCTCACTCCTACAAGGGAACGCATTTCAAATGTAGGAGTGAGCCTGCTCGCGATAGCCATCACACGGTTCCGGAAAGTTTGTTGTCCTGTTGGTCAGCAATTTGCATTGACCCTCAGCACACACAACAAAATGGAGCTGCCATTCATGCAAACACGTCCGCTGCACAAACTGCTGTGCGCCGCCATCGGTCTGGGGATCAGCCTGAGCGCCAGCGCTGCCGATCCGCTGAAGGTCGGTTTCGTTTACATCGGTCCGATCGGCGACCACGGCTGGACGTATCAGCATGAACAGGGGCGCAAGGCGCTGGCGGATAAGTTCGGCGCGCAGATCACCACCAATTACGTGGAAAACGTCGCCGAAGGCGCCGACGCCGAGCGGGTCATTCGCAACATGGCCAAGGACAAGTACGACCTGATCTTCACCACCTCTTTCGGTTATATGAACCCGACGCTGAAAGTCGCCAAGCAGTTTCCCAAGGTGACGTTCGAACACGCCACTGGCTACAAGCAGGACAAGAACCTCGGCACCTACCTGGCGCGTACTTACGAGGGGCGCTACGTCGGCGGTTTCCTCGCGGCCAAGATGACCAAAACCAAGAAGATCGGCTATGTCGCCTCGTTCCCGATTCCCGAGGTGATTCGCGACATCAACGCCATTCAACTGGCCTTGAACAAGTACAACCCCGGCACCGAAATCAAAGTGGTGTGGGTCAACTCCTGGTTCGATCCGGGCAAGGAAGCCGATGCCGCCAACGCCCTGATCGATCAGGGCGTCGACGTGGTGTTCCAGCACACCGACAGCCCGGCGCCGATCCAGGCCGCTGAACGACGTGGCGTATACGCGGTGGGTTACGCCTCGGACATGGCGCATTTCGGGCCGAAAGCGGTGCTGACTTCCATCGTCAACGACTGGGCGCCGCACTACATTCAGGCGACGCAAAGCGTCATCGATCACACGTGGAAACCCCAGGATTACTGGGGCGGCCTGAAGGAAGGCACGGTGCAACTGCCGATCAGCGACCTGGTCCCGGCACCGGTGAAAGCCGAGGCCGAGCAGATCATCGCTGACATCAAGAGCGGTGCATTGCAGCCGTTCACCGGGCCGATCAAGGATCAGAGCGGTGCGGAAAAAATCCCGGCGGGGGTGAGCGCGACGAATGCAGAACTGGCGTCGATGAATTACTACGTCGAGGGTATGAAGGCAGAGATGCCGAAGTAATCCCCAAATCAGACATCGTCCCTGTGGGAGCGGGCTTGCTCGCGAATGCGGTGTGTCAGGCAATACATTTAGCGACTGACACGACGCCTTCGCGAGCAAGCCCGCTCCCACATTTGAGACTTCACAGTATCCAAGGATTGTGCATGAACAGTCTTCCCATCATCGACATCAGCCCGCTCTACACCACTGACGAAAGCGCCTGGCCCGCCGTGGCCGAGCAGATCGACCAAGCCTGTCGCGAGTGGGGCTTTTTCTATATCAAGGGCCATCCGATTTCTGCGCAGCGCATCGATGCCCTGCTCGATCACGCCCAGCGCTTTTTCGCCCGGCCCGCGGCAGAAAAACTCAAGATCGACATCACCCAGACCCGTCACCATCGCGGCTATGGCGCGATTGCCACCGAGCAACTGGACCCGGACAAACCCAGCGACCTGAAAGAAACCTTCGACATGGGCCTGCACCTGCCGGCCGATCATCCCGAAGTGCTGGCGCAAAAGCCGTTGCGCGGGCCAAACCGCCATCCGGCGCAACCCGGCTGGGAAGCCCTGATGGAGGCGCATTACTGCGACATGCAGGCGCTCGCGCAAACCCTGCTGCGGGCGATGACGATTGCGCTGGGGATCGAGCGCGACTTCTTCGACACGCGCTTCGTCGAGCCGGTCAGTGTGCTGCGCATGATCCATTACCCGCCGCGTCATACCGCCAGCTCCACCGAGCAGCAAGGCGCCGGCGCGCACACTGATTACGGTTGCATTACCCTGCTCTACCAGGACAGTGCGGGCGGTCTGCAAGTTAAGAACGTTCAGGATGAATGGATCGACGCGCCGCCGATTGACGGCACTTTCGTGGTCAATCTCGGTGACATGATGGCGCGCTGGAGCAATGACCGTTATCGCTCGACACCGCACCGGGTGATCAGCCCGCTCGGGGTTGATCGTTATTCAATGCCGTTCTTCGCCGAGCCGCACCCGGACACGCGCATCGAGTGCCTGCCCGGGTGCCAGGACGCCGCGCATCCGGCGAAATATCCGACCACCACGTGCGCAGAGTTCCTGCTGTCGCGCTTCGCCGATACCTACGCCTATCGCCGCGAGCAGGAAGCCGTGTGATGGATCGCCTGGTCAGGTTTTGCCGATTATTTCGCCGCGCCTCTGTAGAATGCCGGCATTGCACCTGATGAGAAAAGACTATGTACGACTGGCTCAACGCCCTGCCCAAGGCTGAACTGCACCTGCATCTGGAAGGCTCGCTGGAGCCTGAATTGCTGTTCGCCCTCGCCGAACGCAACAAGATCGCCCTGCCGTGGAGCGACGTCGAAACCCTGCGCAAGGCTTATGCGTTCAACAACCTGCAAGAATTCCTCGACCTGTATTACCAGGGCGCGGACGTGCTGCGCACCTCGCAGGATTTCTACGACCTGACCTGGGCCTACCTGCTGCGCTGCAAGGCACAGAACGTGATTCACACCGAGCCGTTCTTTGATCCGCAAACTCACACCGACCGGGGCATCCCGTTTGAAGTGGTGCTCAATGGCATCGCCGCAGCACTCAAGGACGGCGAGACGCAACTGGGCATCAGCAGCGGTTTGATCCTTAGCTTCCTGCGTCATCTGAGCGAAGAAGAAGCCGAGAAAACCCTCGATCAGGCGCTGCCGTTCCGTGACGCGTTTGTCGCGGTCGGTCTCGACAGTTCGGAGATGGGCCATCCACCGAGCAAGTTCCAGCGCGTCTTCGATCGCGCCCGCAACGAGGGCTTCCTCACCGTGGCTCACGCCGGTGAAGAAGGCCCGCCGGAGTACATCTGGGAAGCCATCGACCTGCTGAAAATCCAGCGCATCGACCATGGCGTGCGCGCGATCGAAGACGAGCGGCTGATGCAGCGGATCATCGACGAGCAGATTCCGCTGACGGTGTGCCCGCTGTCGAACACCAAGCTTTGCGTGTTCGATCACATGTCGCAGCACAACATTCTCGACATGCTCGAGCGCGGCGTGAAGGTCACGGTGAATTCCGACGACCCGGCGTATTTCGGCGGTTACGTGACCGAAAACTTCCATGCGCTGCATGAACACCTGGGCATGACGCAGGACCAGGCCAAGCGTCTGGCGCAGAACAGCCTGGATGCTCGGTTGGTAAAACCTTAAACAACATCGCAGCACCAATGTAGGAGTGAGCCTGCTCGCGATAGCGGTGTGTCAGTTGAAGAACTCATATCTGGCACACTGCTATCGCGAGCAGGCTCACTCCTACAATTTGACTGTGTTCAGCCAGTGACTTCGGTTTCAGTCAGCTCTTCCAGGGTTTTCCCCCGAGTCTCCATCCCGAACAGCCACACCACCCCCGCGGCAACCGCAAAGCACGCCGCGCCCAGCGCAAATACCCCGCCCTGCCCGGTTATCGGGAACACCAGTCCAGTCACTAACGGCCCAAGCAGCGAGCCGACACGCCCGATCGCCGAGGCAAAGCCCGAGCCGGTCGCCCGTGCTGACGTCGGGTACAACTCCGGCGTATAGGTGTAGAGCACCGCCCACATGCCGAACAGAAAGAATTGCATCAGCAATCCGGTGCCGATCAGCAGCGCAACGTTGCCACCGAATACCGCGCTCTGACCGTAAAGAAACGCCATCACCCCGCCGCCAAGCAACGTGACGATGCACACCGGTTTGCGCCCCCAGCGCTCGACCAGCCACGCCGCCATCAAGAACCCGGGAATCCCGCCGAGGGAAATCAGCACGGTGTAATACACCGATTGAGTCACGGCGAAACCCGATTGCTGCAGCAGCGCACTGAGCCATGAGGTCAATCCGTAGAAACCGAGCAGGGCAAAAAACCACAGGCTCCAGATCATCGTCGTGCGCTGGCGGTACTGTGGCGACCAGATCTGCTGAAGCGCCGAAAAGAAATTGCCCGGTGGCGTCACGGTGCGTGGCAGCCGCACCGGTTCAGGCAGCGTCGCACCGCCCAATGATGCACGGACGCGTTGCTCAATGCCGTTGAGTACCTGGTCCGCGTCCGTCTCGCGCCCGGCCTGTTCCAGCCAGCGCGGTGACTCCGGGATGAAAAAGCGGATCACCAGCACAAACACCGCCGGCACTGCCAGGACCAGGAAGATGTCGCGCCAGCCAATCAGCGGCAGCAAAAAATACGAAAGTACCCCTGCGGCGACAAAACCGAGCGGCCAGAAACCATCCATCAGCGCGATGTAGCGCCCACGCCGCTGGGCCGGGATCAGTTCCGACAGCATCGACTGGGCAATCGGAAATTCCATGCCCATGCCGATCCCCAGCAGAATGCGGAATAGCGTCAGGGTCTCGACCGTTTGCGCGGTCGAACACAGGTAACTGGCCACGCCCCACAACACGATGCTCCACTGGAACACCGGCTTGCGGCCGAAACGGTCGGCCAGCATGCCCGACAACGAGGCGCCCAGCACCATGCCGAAAAAGCTCGAACTGGCGAGCAACCCGGCCTCGGCGCTGCTCAGTCCGAATTCGGCTTTGATGGAACCGAGCAGGAACGTCATCATCGCCAGGTCCATGGAGTCGAAGAAAAACGCCAGGGCAATGATGATGAAAATGATTCGGTGATAACCGCTCAGTGGCAAGCGTTCCAGTCTTTCTGCTGCGCTGAAGCGTTGAGTGTCCATGCGGTGTCCCCCTCCGGAAAAATCCCCGGAACGAGTGTGCGCGATGGTGATTCAGAGGCCGTACTGAATGCGACCTGCCCGCAGCCGTGGACGACGCCGTCCCCGGCCTGACCAGCGCCAACGCTCTATAACGCCACTTCCAGCTCGGTTTCCCGGGCAAAACGATGGATTTCCCGTTGCCCGGCGGCGGTCAGTTGCAGGGCGCGGGAATCGTTGGGCAAGGTCAGCCAGCCGGACTGCATGAACAATTGCAACAACGCCGCGCCGAGTGAACCGCCCATGTGCGGACGGCGCTCGCTCCAGTCCGGGCACGCGCACGCGACCTGCACATTGCGATGGGCCAGGGCCTGGATGAATACGCCGCGTTTGGCCAACTGGGTCGAACCCTTGTGCGTCACGACCACCCGCTGTTCGAGCTGCTCGATCCAGCCGGCATCGAGCAGGCGTTGATACAGATCGGCCGCCAGTGTGCCGCCCAGATGATCGTCGCAGAAACGCGCGCGCAACAGCGAAGACGGCGCCGCTTGGGGCTTGACCATCGCAGCGGTGCGTTTCAGCGCCGCCGGTATCGCGCGCGGGGCGCTGGCGATGGTGGCGCTGGCCAGTGCCTCGATTGCCGCGCCGACCTCCGGTGCCGCCAGGCGAAAGAAGCGTTTTCGACCGCGTATTTCGACTTTCAACAGACCGCCAGCGGACAGCCGCCCCAAGTGCGCACTGGCTGATGACGGCGAGAGCCCTGCCAGCAGCGCCAGCTCTTCGGTTTGCCGGGCCGAACCATCCATCAACGCCCACATCATTGCGCTGCGCTTGGGGTCGGCCAGCAACGTGGCGATCTGGCTGATGCAAGGTGCATGTTCCATGTGTTCACTCCCTGTTGAATCGTATCGTCTACCGCTCGAAGACATCTTGGCCGGTAATCAGTCAGCGGCCAAGACGCGGAAATCGCCATGGGCCGTGGCAAGGCAGGCCGCTGACGCAACCTGCTCCGGCACAGAACCCGCAGCAGGTGCGCAACCGTCACTTGAGTCCTGGCGATGCAGTGCGAGGGCATCCGGGACGGGGTGTCGGTGCTGGTATGAGGCGGGCGCTAGTATAAGCGGGTTAGGCGCCGAGTCCTGCGCCGGGGCCTGCGCACTTGGTGATTGTTCCTGACAGAAATTTCTCTATTTACCTGCGACTAATGATCAAGTTTAAGAAAAGCGGGAAATTGACTACTCAGTTCAGCGCATCGGCTGGCGAGCATCTCGCGCAAAAGGTTCACCGGCTTACTCAACTGTGCGCGATGTGCGCACAGCAGATTCAGCGGTGCGCGCTCACACAGCAGCTCCGGCATCAGTACTTTGAGGCGCCCGGCCAGCACATCGGTGCCCACGTCGAGCCAGGATTTATAGGCGATCCCGGCCCCGGCCAGCGCCCACAACCGCACGACGTCGGCGTCATCGCTGAAGCGGTCGCCACTGACGGTCAGACTGACTTCGCGTTTGCCATCATGGAAACTCCAGTGGTCATGAACGCGGCTGCCGAGCATGTACAGCAGGCAGTTGTGCTGGGCCAGTTGCTCGAGCTGGCGGGGTTCGCCATGCCGCGCCAGATACGCCGGCGAAGCACACAGCACCCGGCGGTTGTGCGCGGCGATGGGCAAGGCCACCAGCGTGGAGTCTTCCGGCTCGCCATAGCGCAAGGCGATGTCCACCGGCTGGCGAAACAGGTCGGCGATACGGTCGCCCAGCAACAGGCGCACCGTCAGTTTCGGATGCTCGCGCTGAAATTCATCGAGCCAGGGCAACAGCAGGTTGCGCCCGAAATCCGAGGGCGCCGACAATTGCAGAACCCCGCTGACCTGATCCTGCCCGCTGGCCAGCCAGCGCCGGCCCTCATCGAGATTGCCCAACGCCGCCCGCGCGTATTCGAGAAAGCCCTCGCCCTCGGCCGTCAGGCGCAGGCTGCGGGTCGAACGCGCGAGCAACCGCGCGCCGAGCTGCTGTTCGATGCGTTTCAACGCTGCGCTGGCCACGGCGGCGGACATGTCCATCACCCGCGCCGCCGCCGACAGGCTACCGAGATCCGCCGCCCGGACAAACAACTGCAAATCATCGAAACGCAGCATCCTCAGCCTCGATTATCAAAAAAATATTGAAAGAGACTGCTCTTTTAGCCGGTTTTATCCCGCAGAGAAATAGCCAATGATGGCCTCATCGAATTCCACCGCTGTCCTGGTCAAGTGCCACGGCGCGATTGTCTGATTTGTTCTATTACCTGTACGGAGCCACCCATGAAAGCCATCGCCTATTACGCCTCGCTGCCCATCAGCGACACCAACGCCCTGCAAGACATCGAACTGCCAGAACCGGTCGCCGGCCCGCGCGACCTGCTGGTGGAAGTCAAAGCCATCTCGGTCAATCCGGTCGATACCAAAGTGCGGCAGAACGTGGCCCCGGAAAACGGCGCGGCGAAGGTGCTGGGCTGGGACGTTGCCGGTGTGGTCAAGGCCGTGGGCAGCGATGTCACCCTGTTCAAGGCCGGCGACAAGGTGTTCTATGCCGGTTCGATTGCCCGGGCCGGTGGCAACAGCGAATTGCACGTTGTCGATGAACGCATCGTCGGCCATATGCCCAAGTCCCTCGGTTTTGCCGACGCCGCCGCCCTGCCACTGACCGCCATCACCGCGTGGGAGCTGCTCTTTGAGCGTCTGCAAATTCGTGAGGGCAATAACAATGAAAACCAGCGCCTGCTGATTATCGGCGCAGCGGGCGGGGTGGGCTCGATTCTTACCCAATTGGCCAAGCAGTTGACGGGGCTGAACGTGATCGGCACGGCCTCCCGCGAGCAGACTCGTGACTGGGTCAGCAAACTGGGCGCCGACCTGGTCATCGATCACAGCCAGCCGCTGAGCGAAGAACTGAAACGCGCCGGCATCGACAGCGTGACCCACGTCGCCAGCCTGACCCAGACCGATCAGCATCTGCCGCAACTGGTCGAAGCCCTTGCGCCGCAAGGCAAACTGGCGCTGATCGACGATCCGAAGTCGTTCGACATCAGCCTGCTCAAGCGCAAGAGCCTGTCGCTGCACTGGGAGTTCATGTACACCCGCTCGCTGTTCGAAACGCCGGACATGATCGAACAGCACAAGCTGCTCAACCGCGTCGCCGAGCTGATCGATGCCGGCACCTTGAAGACCACCGTCGGCGAGCACTTCGGCACGATCAATGCAGCCAACCTGCGTCGCGCCCACGAACTGCTGGAAAGCGGCAAGGCCAAGGGGAAAATTGTTTTAGAAGGTTTCTGAAAACACAAAACCTCGCAGTCGCTGCTCTGCCAGAGCGGCTGCGAGGTTTTTTGCCGTCAGTCAGTTGCCTGACCCTTGTCACAATTGCGCGCGTATTGGGGTCTACAATCGAAGCCTCTGCGATACATCTTTTACGCAAGGGAGGTCAGCAATGAAGATCCTGATAAAAGAAGTGGCAAAGTCTCAATGGCAGGTTCGCCTGGACCAGCACGTCGTGACCTTTCGCAGTGAAGCCGAGGCTTTGGCCTTCACTCGCACCCTCGAAGCGCGACTCTGCGCGCCCCATCGAATCCCCGAACACAGCCAGCAGCGCGCTGCTGGCTGAAGTGTTCAAACCTGGGCCTGTGCCAGTGCCCGGGCATTTTGCAGACGTCGAGTGAGCAGCGCGACGCTCACTACCAGCAAACCGCACAGGCTGATGACCATGGCCATCGGCACCGCGCTGCCGTCGTGCAACACCCCCACCAATGCTGCTGCACCGGCGGCGATGCTGAATTGCAGGCAACCGAGCATCGCCGACGCGCTGCCGGCGCGCGCGCCCTGGCCGTTCATCGCGCACGCCGAGGCGTTGGGGATGATGCAGCCGAGGCTGGCAATGCAGATGAACAACGGAATCAGCAACGGCCACAAGGCGTCAGGATGCATCGCGCTTACCGCCAGCAACGTCAGCCCCGCAAGGAAATACACCCACACTGCACGCACCAGCAAAAACGCCGGGCCACGTTTGGCCAGCAGGCGTGCGTTGACCTGCGCGACCAAGATGAAACCTGCTGCGTTGGTGCCGAACAGCCAGCCGAAATGCTCGGCCGGAACGCCGTACAGCTTGATGAAGACAAACGGTGAACCGGCGATGTAGGCAAACATCCCGGCGATGGCGATGCCGCCGGTCAGCGCGTGGCCCAGATAAACCGAATCCTTGACCAGTCGCGTGTACTGACGAAGCGCACCGGACAAGGGCTGGCGCGGCATGTGCGCCGGCATGCTTTCCGGCAGACCGAGCGCTACCGCCAGCCCCGCCAGGGCACTGAACCCGGTCAAGACCAGGAAGATCGACTGCCACCCCGTGGTGTTGACCAACAGGCCGCCAAGCATCGGCGCCAGAATCGGTGCCAGGCCCATCACCAGCATCAGCTGCGAAAAGACCTTGGCCGAGCCCACCGCATCGCACTTGTCACTGACCACGGCCCGGGAGATCACCATACCTGCGCAGCCGCCCAGTGCCTGGACGAAGCGCGCGCCGATCAGCCATTCGAGATTGGGCGCGTAGGCGCAGGCCAGCGACGCCAGGGTGAACAGGCCGACGCCGCTGAGCAGCGGAATGCGCCGACCGAACCGGTCTGCGATCGGACCGTAGGCCAGTTGACCCAGCGACAGGCCAAGGAAATACGCCGCCAGCGTCAGCTGAACATGCTGTTCATCGGTGCCGAACGCCAGCGCCATGGCCGGAAACGCGGGTAAGTAGAAGTCGATCGCCAAGGGACCGAAGGCGCTCAAGGCGCCGAGTATCAGAATCGTACGGAAGTTCATCAGGCATCCAGATGGGCAAGTCGCAGCCCGACAGTCTAGCTGCGCCCGGACGCCTTGAACATTCCGATAGCTCGCTAACGATCAAAAAGCACAGCTTACCTGTGGCAAGGGAGCTTGCTCCCTCACCACAGGGTTTGATCGATATCAGGCGAGTTTGACCTCATACCCTTCTTCGCGAATCGCTTCGATGACCTGATCGGCACTGAGCGCACTTTCGACACCGACCTCTTTTGCTGACAGATCGACGCGCACACTGGCCGCCGGATCGATGGCCTGCACGGCATGGGTAATGGCTTTGACGCAGTGACCGCAGGACATGCCTTGAACGTTGAACACTTGCATGGAAAGACTCCTTTGAGTGAGGTTGCCGGCAGTGTCGAGCTTGCCACGATGGCAAGGTCAAGTTCTGCGCAAAACTGCCGGGCTGGCAATCGGCGCCGCGCTCGGCCAAGCTGCGTACATCAATGACTCGAATTCAGGAGATTCAGCCATGCGCTGGTCAGCTTTGAGCCTGTTTGGCTTGCTCAGCCTTTTCGCCGCCGTCCCCCAGGTGCAAGCCGCCGGTGAGGATTACGCGGTGCTGATCATTTCCCGCGAGCGCCTGGAAGTGGCGACGTCGTGCGAGATCGGCGTGTACATTCAGGACCAGCTCTCGGCACGCCTGTTTCAGGAGCAGAGCACCTCGTTCAATTTGCCGCCGGGCAAGGTTTCGCTGCGCTTGAAACTGTTGCCGGGCCAGGCACCGGGGTGCAATCCCGGAATGCTGGCGCCGGGCTCGCAGGAAGTCGTACTGCATGCCGGTGATGTGCTGAAGTACCGGTTGGCGATGAATGCTGAAGGTGTTTACCTGAAACGAGCCGATCTCGGTTATTGAGCACACCCAGGACCTGTGGGAGCGGGCTTGCTCGCGAATGCGGTGGTTCATTCAGCAATGATGTTGCTGATACACCGCTTTCGCGAGCAGGCTCGCTCCCACAGTGGGTTTTGCGGCGTGTTGAATAATGGCGCTTGACCTTGCCCGCGTGGCAAGGTTGATCCTGTAGGCAACTTCTACAGGGAGCGTGACCGATGTCCGAATCCATCACTTTCGATCTGCCGATTGCCGGCATGACCTGCGCCAG
Organism: Pseudomonas sp. SWRI81; assembly: GCF_014268545.1. Lineage (NCBI taxonomy): Bacteria > Pseudomonadati > Pseudomonadota > Gammaproteobacteria > Pseudomonadales > Pseudomonadaceae > Pseudomonas > Pseudomonas sp. SWRI81. The sequence continues at coordinate 95,570 of NZ_JABWQS010000014.1, read as the reverse complement.
TTGTGCCGGGCGCGTCGAGCGGGCCTTGAGCAAAGTCAACGGCGCCAGCGCCGTCAGCGTCAACCTCGCCACCGAACAGGCGCGGGTACAGGCGCCCGGCGACAGCCTGCCGGCGCTGATGCAAGCGGTGGAGCGCGCCGGTTACAGCGTGCCTCGGCAAACCCTTGAACTGAGTATCGACGGCATGACCTGCGCATCCTGCGTCGGTCGCGTCGAACGCGCCCTGAAAAAAGTCCCCGGTGTGAACAGCGTCAGCGTCAATCTGGCCAATGAACGCGCCCATCTCCAATTGCTCGGTCAGGTCGATGCGCAAACCCTGCTCGATGCGGTGAGCAAGGCCGGTTATTCCGCCAGCGTCTGGCAAGCCGAACGCTCGCAGTCGGATGATCAACAAAAACGCTTGCACCGCGAACGCTGGGCGCTGATCTGCGCGATCGCCCTCGCCCTGCCGCTGGTGGCCCCGATGCTGCTGCAACCGTTCGGCATCCATTGGATGCTCCCGGCCTGGGCGCAATTTGCCCTTGCCACGCCCGTGCAGTTTATCTTCGGCGCGCGCTTTTACGTGGCGGCCTGGAAAGCCGTGCGCGCCGGCGCCGGCAACATGGACTTGCTCGTCGCCCTTGGCACCAGCGCCGGTTACGGCTTGAGCCTGTATGAATGGGCCACCGCGGGCGAGCGCATGCCGCATCTGTATTTCGAAGCCTCGGCGGTGGTCATCGCCCTGGTGTTGCTCGGCAAATACCTTGAGAGCCGCGCCAAGCGCCAGACCGCCAGCGCCATCCGCGCGCTGGAAGCATTGCGCCCGGAGCGGGCGATTCAGGTGATCGACGGCCGCGAGCAGGATGTCGCTATCAGTGCCCTGCGCCTCAATGATCTGGTGCTGGTCAAACCCGGTGAGCGCTTCCCGGTCGACGGCGAAGTCATCGACGGCCAGAGCCACGCCGACGAAGCGCTGATCAGCGGCGAGAGCCTGCCAGTGCCGAAACAACCGGGCGACAAGGTCACCGGCGGCGCCATCAATGGCGAAGGCCGCTTGCTCGTGCGCACTCAGGCGCTGGGCGCAGAAACCGTGCTGGCGCGCATCATTCGTCTGGTGGAAGACGCCCAGGCAGCGAAAGCCCCCATCCAGAAGCTGGTGGATAAAGTCAGCCAGATCTTCGTACCGACGGTCTTGCTGCTGGCCCTCGCCACGCTGTTCGGCTGGTGGCTGTATGGCGCGCCGCTGGAAACGGCGCTGATCAACGCCGTTGCCGTTTTGGTCATTGCTTGCCCCTGCGCCCTCGGCCTCGCCACCCCGACGGCGATCATGGCCGGCACGGGCGTTGCCGCACGCCACGGCATTCTGATCAAGGACGCCGAAGCGCTGGAGCGCGCCCATGAAGTCAGCAGTGTGGTGTTCGACAAGACCGGCACGCTGACCTCCGGCACGCCGCGTATCGCCCACCTCACGGCGGTCGATGGTGACGAAGACAATTTGCTGATTCTCGCCGGCGCCCTGCAACGTGGCAGCGAGCACCCGCTGGCCAAAGCGGTGCTGGACGCCGCAGCCGAACGCGGCTTGAAGGTGCCGGATGTCAGCGACAGCCAGTCGCTGACCGGTCGCGGTATCGCCGGCGATCTTGCTGGCCGGCGTCTGGCGCTGGGCAATCGCCGAATGCTCGACGAAAGCGGTTTGAGTGCGGGTCGCTTGAGCGAATCAGCCGAGACCTGGGAGCGCGAAGGCCGCACGCTGTCCTGGCTGATCGAACAACGTCCGGACCCGAAAGTGCTGGGCCTGTTTGCCTTCGGTGACACGCTCAAACCCGGCGCACTGCAAGCGGTGCTACAACTCGCCGCGCGGAATATCCACAGCCACCTGCTGACCGGCGACAACCGCGGCAGCGCACGTGTGGTGGCCGAAGCCTTGGGCATCAGCAATGTCCACGCCGAAGTGCTGCCGGCCGATAAAGCCGCAACCGTCGCCGAGCTGAAGAAAACCGGCGTGGTTGCCATGGTCGGCGACGGCATCAACGACGCGCCGGCACTCGCAGCGGCCGATATCGGTATTGCCATGGGCGGCGGCACCGATGTCGCCATGCACGCGGCCGGCATCACCCTGATGCGCGGCGATCCACGTCTGGTGCCGGCGGCGCTGGAGATCAGCCGCAAGACCTATGCGAAGATCCGCCAGAACCTGTTCTGGGCCTTCGTCTACAACCTGATCGGCATTCCGCTGGCGGCGTTTGGTTTGCTCAACCCGGTGCTGGCCGGTGCGGCCATGGCGCTGTCGAGCGTCAGTGTGGTGAGCAACGCGCTACTGTTGAAGACCTGGAAACCCAAAGACCTGGAGGAGCACCGATGAACATCGGCCAAGCAGCCAAGCACAGTGGCCTGAGCGCAAAAATGATCCGTTACTACGAGTCGATCGGGTTGCTCAAGGCAGCGAGTCGCACTGACAGCGGTTACCGCGTCTACGGCGCCGATGACCTGCACACGCTGGCGTTCATCAAGCGCTCGCGGGACTTGGGCTTTTCCCTTGAGGAGGTCGGCAAGCTGCTGACCCTGTGGCAGGATCGCCAACGTGCCAGCGCCGATGTGAAAGCGCTGGCGCGGCAACACATTGACGAGCTGAACCAGAAGATCCGCGAACTCGGCGAGCTGCGCGATACCTTGCAGGATCTGGTCGAGCATTGCAGCGGCGACCACCGCCCGGACTGCCCGATCCTCAAGGAGCTGGCGTCGGGCTGCTGCGCGCAACCCGCTCGCGCCTGAGCGCCAGCGCCTTCAGCGCACAGAGGGTGCCGAGGGGAATGCCGTGGAACAGCATGACTACGGCACCCGGTGTCCACCATGCATAGAACGGCGCGGCGATCAGCATGCCGATGCCGAAACCGGTCATTTGCAGTAGGGTCAGAACGCTGAAGATCGGCAGGCGCAGGGCCGCCGGTTCGCGTTGCAGACGAGACAGTAGGCTCACTTCGGAAATGCCGTCGCCCAGCCCCGCCGGCAAGGCAAACAGCAACAGACCGTAGAGGCTGTGCTGCTGGAACATCAGAATGAAACCGCACGACATCAGCGCCACGCCGCAGAAAAACCGTCGTTCGAGATGGCGGTTGTCCGAGCCTTTCAGGCGACTGGCGATGCGCGCGCCGAGCAGTTTGCCGCTGGCCCACACGGCGAGCGCCAGGCCCAGTGTGGTACTCGCCGCGTCCGGAGTAAGCAGCTTCGAAATGATCGGAAAACCAACGTTGTGCGCGGCGCTGCCCAAAGTGTCGGCCATCGTCACCGCGAGCATGGCGGCGACTACCGGGGCACTGCGCAGCCCCTGTTTGAGGGCCGTCCATTCACCGCGTTCGGCGACGTCGCTGCCCATCGGCTTTTCAAAGCGCAGCGGCACGATCAGCAACGCTGCCAGCAAATAGGTCAGGGCATTGAGGGCGAACACCGTCGCGAACCCAAACCCCGCCACCAGCAACCCCGACACCAGACTGCCGCCGACCATCGCTGCGGATGAGGCCGAAGTGATCCAGGCGTTGGCCTTGAGCAACTGCTGCGCGGGGATCAAACGTGGTAGCTGACTGTTCAGGCCGATGGCGAACATCGAATTGCCCAGGCCGAGGCCAAAGGCAATGAACGGCAACAGCCATGCCTGCTGATTCGCCGGTGTGATCAAAAGCAGCCCCAACAGCACGGCGCGCAACAGATCGAAAGCAATCAGCGGCGCGCGGCCCTGCCAGCGTCGGTAAAACCACGTGCTGATCAGGCTGGCGAAGATCCCGCCACCGACACGACTGGCGAGGAAGATGCCGACGCTCATGGCGCTGTTACTCAGCAGGTAGACATAGGTGGCGAGCGCGACCATGTTGAGGAACGCGCCAAAATCGGAGATCAGCCGGGCACTGACGATCAAGTGGGTGTTGCGCGAGGTGGTCACATTCAGTCCTTGAGTGTGCGAAGGTCGGTCAGAGTCCCATACAACTATCAGCAACACCACAAACCCCTGTAGGAGTGAGCCTGCTCGCGATAGCGGTGTATCAATCAACACTGTATTAGCTGATACACCGCTATCGCGAGCAGGCTCACTCCTACAGGGATCGGTGGTGTTTACCAATGGCGCAGGTACAAAAAACCCGGCCGAAGCCGGGTTTCCCGTCAAGCGATCACTGCATCCACGGTGGTGGAGGCGGTTCGTCGGACTTGCCTTTCGGCGCATCGTCCGCCGCGCGAATGGCCTGCTTGCGTTCCTCGTCGAGACGCGCCGCTTCGATTTCGCGCAGCACACCGCCGACATCGGCCAGGTCGTCCGGCTCGTCGAACTCACCAGTCAGCACACTGTTCGGGTGCAAGGTGCCGGCTTCGTACAACGCCCACATTTCCTTGGCGTACTTGGTCGCCTTCAACTCCGGCGCGAAACGCCCGAAGTACGCAGCCATGTTGCCGACGTCACGCTCGAGCATGCTGAACGCGTGGTTGTTGCCCGCCGCGTCGACCGCTTGCGGCAGGTCGATGATGACCGGGCCGGTGGGTGTCAGCAGCACGTTGAACTCGGAGAGGTCACCGTGCACCAGACCGGTACACAACATCAGCACGATCTGCGAAATCAGGAAGGCGTGATACTCACGCGCCTGATCCGGTTCCAGCACCACGTCGTTCAGACGCGGGGCGGCGTCGCCGTATTCGTCAGCCACCAGCTCCATCAACAGCACGCCGTCGAGGAAGTCATACGGTTTGGGCACTCGCACACCGGCGCCGGCCAGACGGAACAGCGCCGCCACTTCGGCGTTCTGCCAGGCATCTTCGGTCTCTTTGCGACCGAACTTCGAACCCTTCGCCATGGCCCGGGCCTGACGGCTGTTGCGAACCTTGCGGCCTTCCTGATACTCGGCCGCCTGGCGGAAACTGCGTTTATTCGCCTCCTTGTAGACCTTGGCGCAACGTAACTGATTGCCGCAGCGCACTACATAAACAGCTGCTTCTTTACCACTCATCAGTGGGCGCAGCACTTCGTCGACCAGACCGTCCTCGATCAGGGGTTCAATGCGTTTTGGAGTCTTCATCAGCTTTTATTGTGGGTCCTTTATTACCAAACACGCGAATGTCACTCGTTATACGGCAATCCTCGCCCGACGGGGAGGGGGTGCCGACCTGTGAACCATGAGGATGCACACACTGTGCCGGATCAAACGCGGTCAAGCCGCAGCGACCGATACGAATCATAGCCGAGACCGTGACATTGATTGGTATCGGCCGGCAAGGGCATTTGCGACAGAATCTGACATTGCCGATGCACCGAACACTCTGTGGGAGCGAGCCTGCTCGCGAAAGCGGTGTGTCAGAAGGAGTGATGGCGACTGACACGGCCTCTTCGCGAGCAGGCTCGCTCCCACATTGAAACCGTGCTTAACGTTCTATGATGGCGGTGACGCCCTGCCCGCCCGCCGCACAGATCGAGATCAACCCCCGCCCCTGGCCAGCCGCATCCAGCAGTTTCGCCAGATTAGCGACAATCCGCCCGCCCGTTGCGGCAAAGGGATGCCCCGCCGCCAGCGAACTGCCCTTCACGTTAAGCCGGCTTCGGTCAATCGAACCCAGCGGCGCGTCGAGGCCGAGACGGGTTTTGCAGTAGTCCGCATCCTCCCAGGCTTTCAGCGTGCACAACACCTGCGCAGCGAACGCTTCGTGAATCTCGTAGTAATCGAAGTCCTGCAGGGTCAGGCCATTGCGCGCCAACAAGCGTGGCACGGCGTAAACCGGCGCCATCAGCAGCCCTTCAGCGCCGTTGACGAAGTCCACCGCTGCCGCCTCGCCGTCACGCAGATAAGCCAGGATCGGCAGGCCACGCTCTTTGGCCCACTCTTCACTGCCCAGTAACACCACGGAAGCACCATCGGTGAGCGGCGTGGAGTTGCCCGCCGTCAGCGTGCCCCTGGCGCTTTTCTCGAACGCAGGTTTCAGCGTGGCGAGCTTTTCCAGAGTCAGGTCCGGGCGCAGATTGTTGTCGCGGGTCAGGCCCAGAAACGGTGTCATCAGATCGTTGTGCCAGCCCTCGCTGTAGGACGCGGCGAGTTTGTGGTGGCTTTCGAAAGCCAGCTGATCCTGTTCTTCCCTGGGGATACTCCAGGTCTGCGCCATCAATTCACAGTGCTGCCCCATCGACAGGCCCGTGCGCGGTTCGCCGATGCGCGGAAAATCGGGGATCAGGTGCCGGGGCCGCAATTGCAAAAATGTTCTCAGCTTGGCGCCGGTGCTTTTGGCGTTGTTGGCTTGCAGAAGAATCTTACGCAAGCCTTCGCTGACGCTGATCGGCGCATCCGAGGTGGTGTCGACGCCGCCGGCAATGCCGCAGTCGATCTGGCCGAGGGCAATCTTGTTGGCCACCAGCAACGCCGCTTCCAGGCCAGTGCCGCAGGCTTGCTGGATGTCGTAGGCCGGCGTGGCCGGAGACAGGCGCGAGCCGAGTACGCATTCGCGCGTCAGGTTCATATCCCGTGACAATTTGAGCACCGCCCCCGTCACCACTTCACCGATGCGCTGGCCATGCAGGTTGTAGCGTTCGATCAGCCCTTCGAGCGCGGCGGTGAGCATCGCCTGATTGCTCGCCTTGGCGTAAGGTCCGTTGGAACGGGCGAAAGGGATGCGGTTACCGCCGATGATCGCGACGCGGCGCAGCTGGGTCATGGATAACTCCTGTGAGATTTGCGGGTTCACAAACAACCCCTGTAGGAGTGAGCCTGCTCGCGATAGCGGTTTATCAGGCAACTACCATGTATCTGACCTACCGCTATCGCGAGCAGGCGAAGGCCTACAGGGGGACCGGCGTTGTTTCTGAATTTGTGTCTGGCAACAAAACTGCCGCAGCCAAACTACTCTGCTAATCCAGCGTAGGCCTTATTGCACCGATCGAACGATTGATTGCCGCGGGCAGTCCACACTTTGAACCCCAACCTCTGGAGCGCGTTCCATGTCTGACCGCTATATCGACTTCGCCAACTCATCCTTCGGCCATCGTCTGGTCGGGGCCCTGGGCCTGCCGTCGCCGGTGCGGCTGGAACGCTGGCAGGCCGGACGCCTGCGGCCGATTGAAGGCGCCCTGCTGATCGGTGGCGGGCCGTTGGCCGAGCGGGTCAGCGCGCTGGCCAGCCGGCTGACCGATGCGATCTACAGCTACGGCACCGAACCGTCGATGGCGACAGCGTGGATTCCCGGCCACGGCCCGAAGCTGAAGGCGGTGGTGTTCGATGCCAGCGACTTGCAGCACACCGATCAGCTCAAGCAATTGCGCGAATTCTTCCAGCCGCTGATGAAGAACCTGGAGCACAGCGCGCATCTGCTGATTCTCGGCCGCGCGCCGGAAACGCTGCGCGATCCGTTCGCCGCCAGTGCGCAACGGGCGCTCGAAGGCTTCTCGCGTTCACTGGCCAAGGAACTGCGCAGCGGCGCCACATTGCAGTTGATCTATGTCGGCGACGGGGCCGAGGATCAACTGGAAGGCCCGCTGCGGTTTTTCCTCTCGCCGAAAAGCGCATTCGTCTCAGGGCAGGTGATTCGCCTGAGCGCCTGCGCCACCCAAGTGAGCGACTGGACCCGACCGCTGGCCGGGCGCAAGGCGCTAGTCACAGGCGCTGCGCGCGGGATCGGCGCATCGATTGCCGAAACCCTGGCGCGCGATGGTGCCGAGGTCATTCTGCTCGACGTGCCGCCCGCCAAGTCTGACCTCGAAGCCCTGGCTGCGCGCCTCGGTGGCCGCGCGATCACCCTAGACATTTGCGCCGATGACGCCGCTACGCAGTTGATCGATCAACTGCCCGACGGGCTGGACATTCTGGTGCACAACGCCGGCATCACCCGTGACAAAACCCTGGCCAACATGACCCCGGAATTCTGGGACGCGGTGCTGGCCGTCAATCTCAACGCCCCGCAAGTGCTGACCAAGGCCCTGCTCGACAGCGGCACCTTGCGCGACAACGCGCGGGTCATCCTGCTGGCCTCGATCAGTGGCATCGCCGGCAACCGCGGGCAGACCAACTACGCCGCAAGCAAGGCCGGTTTGATCGGCCTGGCCCAGGCGTGGGCGCCGGCCTTGCTGGACCGCGGCATCAGCATCAACGCCGTGGCCCCGGGCTTCATCGAAACGCAAATGACCGCGCACATTCCGTTCGGCCTGCGCGAGGCCGGGCGGCGCATGAGTTCGCTGGGCCAGGGCGGCTTGCCGCAAGACGTCGCCGAAGCGGTGGCCTGGCTGGCTCAACCGGGCAGCGGCGCATTCACCGGGCAAGCGCTGCGGGTGTGTGGACAAAGCGTCCTGGGGGCTTAGGCATGAGTATTCAATGGCACACGCTGGACCGCGAACCGAGTCTGCCGGGGTTGTACACACGGGCCGCGACACGCCGCAAGATCACCGGCACGCAGCTGCCCGACAGCGGCTTGCGTTGCTGGGTCGATATCGACGCTAAACGACTGGCGGCGTATCGCAAGGTCTGCGGCTTCGCCGATGACGGCCTGCTGCCGCCGACCTACCCGCATGTCCTCGCCTTCGCCTTGCAGATGCAATTGCTCACGGCCAACGACTTTCCGTTTCCGCTGCTTGGGCTGATTCACCTGAGCAACCGCATCCGCGTGTTGCGGCCAATGGGCGGCATCAGTCGCGCGCAAGTCAGCGTGCATGTGCACAACCTGCAGCCACATCCCAAAGGGGCGACGTTCGATCTGCTCACTACGCTGGACGATCAGCTCGGGCCGTTATGGGAAGCAGACAGCCGGATGCTCTGTCGCGGTGTGAAACTTGAGGCCGAGGCGCCTGCCCAGGACTGGGAGCCGTCGCAGGATCTGTTGGACGTGGCGCACTGGGCCGCGCCGACAGACATCGGTCGTCAATATGCGAAAGTCTCCGGTGACTACAACCCGATCCACCTGAGTGCCGCGAGCGCAAAGCTGTTCGGCTTTCCCACCGCGATCGCCCATGGCTTGTGGAACAAAGCGCGTACCGTCGCGGCACTCGCCGATCATCTGCCCAAAGCCAATCTGGAGATCGCTGTGCACTTTCGCAAACCGGTGCGACTGCCCAGCGAAGTGACATTGCTGGCCAGCGCGGCGGGGTCCAGCGGTGAGTTGCGTTTGATCGGCGTCGGCGACCTGGAGCATATGGTCGGTCAGTGGCAACCGATCGCCTGAACTTTCGAGGCCAGAGAAACCCGTTAATTGTGTATATATCACTTAAGTTTTTCCTCGACCTGCCCGCGTTTTTGCAAAATCCCGAGCCTTGAATTTCAAGGCTTTTTTTTGCCCGTCTATCACCTGCGTATTAGTCCTTCGGCATTGCGCCAGGCCCTCTATATAAACGGGTTAATACCAACTTGAGAATGGTGCGAAACCTGCCATCGCCTGAGATTACAGCCACGGACGAGGCATCGCCGACGACAGATCGGCGGGCCATCGAAGGCAACGTAACGTTGTGACAGGTGCAGGAATCTCAATCATGAAAACTCAAGTGATGTGGTCCAAATCAGCAATCGCTCTGGCCTTGATCCTTTCTGTCGGCCTCGCCGGCTGCAGCAGCGGCGGTGGCGGCCATCGCAGCACCCCGAGCAGCTCGACCGCCGACGGCACGGCGGGCACCGGAGGTACTGGCGGTACCGATGGTTCCGGTGGAACAACGGGTGGTGATACCGCAGGCACTGGCGGAACCGGGGGCACTGGCGGAACTGGCGGTGGCACCGGGGGGACTGGCGGCGGCACCGATCCGACCAATCCAACCAACCCGACAGACCCGACCGATCCAACCAACCCGACCAATCCGACCGCCCCTTCGCTGGTGACCACCACGCTGGTGCAGGGCGTTGGCAAAACCGTCAGCGGTGTCGGTGATGGCGTCGGCCAGATCGGTGATTCCCTGAGCACCGTCCCGGTGGTGGGCGGCGTCGTACAAAGCGCGGCCAACACAGCCGGTAACGTCGTCAGCACACTCGGCGATGGCGTCACCAACGGCATCGGCAAACTGGCCACAGACCCTAAAGGTCTGACCACTACCGTGGCTTCGGTCGGCGGCGTGGTTTCGGATGTCGGCGACGGCGTGTCCGACCTCAGCGGCAAGCTGGCGACGGCTACCGGCAGAATTCCGGTGGTCGGTGGCGTCGTCACCAGGGTCGCGCCGGTACTCGATGGTGTCGGCGTCAAAGTCACCATGCTTGGCGATACCCTCAACACCACCCTCAGCAACGGCCCGACCAGCCAGTTGACCAACAAGGTCGGCAGCGGGCTGGTGCCGGTGATTGCCATGGTCGAAAGCACCACCGACAAACTCGGCGATGCCACAGGCCTGGGTGATCCGCTCAAAGGGGTGATTTCGAAAGTCGGCGGCACCGTGAACGGCCTCGGCGGCAAGGTCACCGTGGCCGGCAACGGCAATGCCCTGACCAACACCCTCGGTGGCGCGCTGGCCAATACCGGCACCGCGGTCGGCAAAGCGGGCGGCCTGGTATCCAACGGCACTGGCTCCGGCACTGGCGGAATTGGCGGCGGTCTCGGTGGCACCGGCCTGCTGCAAACCGTCGGCGGCGCGGTGGTCAACGTCGGCAGCGGCCTGAATGCCGGCAGCACCAGCGGCGTGGTCAGTGCCGGCGGCGTCACCGCTGGCGGCCTGGGCAACACCATTGCCTCCCTCAACACCGTACTCGGCGGCTCGGGTACGCCGATCACTGCAACCACTTCGCCATTGGCAACCGTGGGCGCCGCTCTCGGTGCCGGCCTGAATCCGGTGACCAGCGCAGTGACAACCGTGACGCAACAAGTCGGCGCCGCGACCGGTCTCGGCACGCCCGTCGCAGGCCTCACCGGTCAAGTGGGCGGTGCGGTCAGCAGCCTCGGCGGCGCCATTGCCGCCACGAACAACCCGGTCACCACTGCGGTGGGCGGTCTGGTCACCAACGTCGGCGGCACCGTGGCGGCGGTCGGTGGCCTGGTCAACAGCGGCACTGCCACTGGCGGTACAACCGGCGGTCTGGGCGGTGTGCTCGGCGGCCTGACCGGCGCGCTGGGTGGAACTCAACGCTAAATTGCACCTGGCCGATTCGACGGCCTTACCTACAGCGCCTACGCTTGGTTGAGGGCGGAAGATTCCCACGAGTCTTCCGCCTTTTTTCTTAGGAAAAGTCAGCCCAATGCTGTGCCCTGACCATGGAGTGTCCTATGCGCGTACTGGCATCCCTGCTGTGCCTGAGCCTCAGTTCCGCTGCCCTCGCCGACACCTTGCCCAGCTTCCTCAACAGCAACGAAACCACCCGCAACCTGCCCGTACCCAACCTGCCCGCCGACGCCTATCGCCCGAGTGCGGCGCCGCTACAAGTGCCGGATCCCGGCGCGACCTCCGCGCAGCCATTGTTGCTGGAGACCAAGGTCAATCTCAAGACCGTGCAGATCGAAGGCGGCACGCTCTATCCGCTCAATGAACTGGCCGAAGTCTACAAACCCCTGATCGGCCGCCAGGCCAGCCTCGCCGACCTGATCGAAGCCACGCGCAACATCACCCGCCGCTATCAGCAGGACGGCTACCTGTTGTCCTACGCGTTTTTGCCACAACAGAACTTCGACGACGGCGTGGCCCGCGTGGTGCTGGTGGAAGGCTACGTGCGCGATATCCAGATGCAGGGCGATGTCGGCCGGGTCAAAGGCCTGCTCGATAAACTCGCGGCGAAAATCCAGGCCGAACGCCCACTGACCCGCAAGACGTTCGAGCGCTACACCACGCTGATGAGCCGCATCCCCGGCGTGACGCTGCAAGCGCAAGTGCCGCCACCGGGCACCACCGACGGCGCCACCACTCTGGTCGCCCAGGCCAGCCGCAAACCGTTCACCAGCACCCTGAGCACCACCGAAGACAACCGCAACGGCCCGCAGGCATTGCTCGGGATCAGCAGCAATTCGCAGACTTCAATGGGCGAGCAACTGACCCTCAGTGGCCTGTTCCCACCGGGGGACGACAAAGAGCATTACTACCGTCTCGACTACAGCCAGTTCCTCGACGCCGAGGGCACGCAACTCAACGTCTCGGCCTCACGTTACCGCGCCGATCCCGACACCGAAGTGCTGGTGGGCGGTGGCGGACGCCTGAGTACCCACCGCGAAAACGATCGCTACTCGATCGGCTTCAGCATGCCTCTGATCGCCTCCGCCAACGAACTGCTGACCGCCGGCTCACGCCTGTATGCGGTTGATGACAAGACACGCTACGACGGCATCAACTTTCCCTTCAGCACCGAGTTGCGCACCGACGTCCGCGCCCTGGCCTTCGAAGGCGACTGGCGCAAGGCTGACGCCCGGCAGTTGCGCATCCTCAGCGCTGGCGTGTACCAGGGCTTCGACAGCCTCGGCGCGCACACCAACTACGACGACATCGACCTCGACTTCTTCCGCGTGCGCCTGTCCGGCGTGCAGAGCGACAAGTTCCTCGACAACTGGCAAGGCGTGCTGTCAGCAGCGTTGTACTGGAGCGATGACACCTTGCCAGACAGCGAACGAGCGGTGTTCGGCGGGCAAAACTTCGGCCGCGGCTACCCGGACGACCAGGCTTCGGGCGACAAGGGTTGGGGCGTGGCCTACGAGGTCAACTACAGTTTCAACCGCGACGGCAATTGGCTGCGCATCCTGCAACCCTACGTGGTGCTCGACCGCTCGCGCAGCTGGTTCAACCAACTGCCGGTGCAGGCCAACAACCTGTCCTCAACCGCCGTCGGGCTGAGGTTTGGCGATGCCAAGTACTACAACGTCGCGCTGGAAGTGGCGAAGGCCATGTCGGATGAAGCCTTGGACGCATTCAATCGCAAGCCGCGGTACAGCATCAGTTTCAGTTATCAGTTGTAGGTACTGTCGGGGGGACTGAGGAAGCGGTGTACTCCTGAAACACCGCAAAACCCTGTGGGAGCTGGCTTGCCAGCGAAAGCGTCCATTCACTGACAGGCCGCCATCGCGAGCAGGCTCACTCCTACAGTTTTGATCGTGTGCATCCAGCAAGAAACAGGTCGGCTGTCAGACCGTATTCGCGAGCAGGCTCGCTCCCACAGAAAAGCAACGCAGCGCAGCTGCCCGCGGCGAAGCCGCCCCACTCAACAATGAGCGTTAGCTCGAGTAACGCTCTTGATCTTGATGCACAGCGCCCGTCGGAAGGCTGAGTGGAGGGATTGATCCGGGCGTGGGAGCGCAGCGACCGTACGACGCAGTCGTACACAGCGAGAGGAGGTGCAGCGAAGCAAACCGGAGACGCTGCGCCCGGATCGATCCCGCAGCGAAGGCACCCCGAGCCCAGGCGAGGGGCCGCACGTCAGGGCAAAAGGCCTTTGGTTACTTTGGGCCCCCAAAGTGACCCGCCGTCAGGGCGGAACCGCCAGCCGCAGCACCGAAAAAAACGGATATTCACCCAAACCCCCAACAACACGGCCGGCCCAAAGGCCGCCGAGTTCACCCGGCCTGAACCCGAGGCTTGGGAAACAAATTATCCAGAGTCTCCAACAACCGCACGTGATAAATCGGCTTGCGAAACAGATCCAGCACCTGCAACCGCAACATGTCGCTGACATCCTCCATATCCGCATGCCCCGACATCACAATAACCGGCAAATGCTCGCGCGACGTGTGCTCGCGCAAGCGCCTGATCAACGACATGCCCGACTCCTCCGGCATGCGCAAATCAGTAATCACCAACGCAATATCCGGATGCCGGGTCAGCAGATGCAACGCCAGCTTCACCGACGTCGCGGTATGACACACAAACCCCTCACCCTCCAGCAACTCAGCCAACTCCAGCAACGCGTCCTCTTCATCGTCAACCAGAAGCAACTGTTGGCGCGGCAGCGAGCGAGAATTCATGGGCAACCCCTGAACACTGAAAGTAACCCCAAGTGTAGCGCGCCATCGACCAGGCGCGAGCGCCAGCCGCGTCAGGGTGTCTGCACCGGCGCCGTCTGCGCGGTGCCGCCGAGAGACACCAGCACGCTGTTGAAGATATCGAAAACCTTGGTACCCAGCGGCGTAATGAACAGCACGACCATCACCGCCACCATGGCGACGACAATTGCATATTCAATGGCCGAAGCCGCTTCGGTACTCGCCAGAAACATGCGCCAGCGCGCAAGCAGATTTGCAACGATCATGGACATGCTCCTTCGTGTCGGCAGTTGTCCGGGCACGGGAAAGCCAATGGCCTCGAGGTAATGCCTGGGCGCGCATTTGAGCACGGCATGCACAGGCATCGAAAAATGGCGAATGATCGCTTGATCAGATCGGAGTCTTGACCTGAGCGGTTCCGCCCAGCTTGGTCAGTACGACGTTGAAAATCGCCAGGACCTTGTCGCCGATAGGGGTTACAAACACCACGACCACCACGGCCACCATCGCCGCAACGATCGCATACTCGATAGCCGACGCTGCCTCTTCGCTGTTGCAGAAAGTCCGGGCCCGGGCCCGCAGATAATCGAAAGTCATGCGAAACATACGTCCACTCCTTCGCGCCTCTGGCGCCGACAACACTACCGCGGCAAGGTTCCACCGTGCTGCTTGAGCATTGTCAACAAACCCCGTCCCAACAACTGTAAGAACCGATTAATCATAAAGCATTAATCCCACCCTTTCAGCGACGTTTCCTGCTGTTAATTGGCCAGACCCCATACTTTGGTGGGTTATTTGCCTGTCATTAATGGCGCTTTTGCTTGGATCAGCTAGCTTGGAAATAGCGAAATAGTTGCATGTTCATAGCTGCCGAATCAGTACTCCTCTCGCGAACAAAAATGCAGTTGGGTTGTGCAGCAGGAAAGGGAGAGCCGTCATGAACAGTCGCATCACCATGGGCCTTGCCGCGCTGCTGCTGCTCGGCGCTGTTTTCGTCGGTTACTGGGGGCTGGTCCTCAGCCGCCAACCGGCCCCTGTCGCCGAGGTGCCCGCAGCGCCAGCCGTCGCCCTTGAAAAAACTGTCGCGATTGCCGAAGACCAGACCCGCCAAGCCGTGGTGGTGCTGCTGCACGATGTGCCGCCCTTCACCCCGCTGACCGCCGCCGATGTGGCCGTGGAAAAACTGCGCAGCGCACCGGCCGGCAGCCTCGCCAGCGTCGAGCAGGCCATCGGGCGTACACCCTGGCGCCACCTGCGCGCCGGCACCTGGCTCAACGAGGAAAGTTTTCAGGCCGGCGGCGCCTTGGCGCGGATGATTCACAGCGACGAGCGCGCATTGACCGTGGCGGTCGACGAAGTGATCGGCGCCGCCGGGCAACTGCTGCCGGGCGACTACGTGGATGTGCTGCTCTACCTGCGTGAGGATGCGAGCAACCTGCAGCAGTCGGCACAGATTGTCGTTCCGGCCCTGCGCGTGCTCGGCGTCGGTGATCAGTACGGCTTGACCAACGACGGCCAGCCGGCCTCCCCGGCCTTGAATGCCGAGGAAAAAATCAAACAGGATCAACGCCGGGTTGCCGCGCGCACCGTGGTGCTGGCGGTGCCGGAAAAACTCCTCAGCCGCCTGATGCTGGCGACCCAGGTCGGCACGTTACGCCTGGCCGTGCGCAGCAGCGAAGAGCAGCGCCTGGCCAAATACTGGGCCGGCGAAAGCCAGTCTCCCGGGCAGCTCGACAAAGCCAACAGCCAACTCTTCCAGTTCACCCAACTGGCCTTGGCCGGCGCGCAGAAAACACCGTCCAGCGCTGCTTCCGGCGCTGCACCCAGGCCTGCGGTGGAGATCATTCGCGGCAACCAGCTCAGCCAACAAACCCCATGACTGCGCAAGGATCCAAGTGCATGCAGAGTCGACTCAGACCGACCGTGAAACCTGTGCTTCGGGCCTTGTTGCTGCTGGGACTGTCGATGGACGTTGCGCTCGCGGCGGTCGGCAATTGCGCGGCGCTCAGACAACTGCCTTCCGTCATCGAGATCGGCGAGGGCTTTCAGCAGGATATGCAGTCGCCGGTGGCGATCACTCGTCTGGCGATCGGTGATCCGAAAATTGCCGACGTGCACGCCAACGGCAGCGCGTCCTTTCTGCTCACCGGCGTCGGTCCGGGTGCAACCAGCCTGATGGTCTGGACGGCGTGCTCGGCGCAGCCACAACAGGCCATGGTATTTGTCCAGGGCGCCGCCACCAGCGCCCTGACCAGCCGCGTACCGTCGGACGATCCGAGCCTGCCGTCCCAAGTGCAGACCGACATTCGCTTCGTCGAAGTCAGCCGCACCAAACTCAAGGAAGCCACCGCGTCGCTGATCGGCACCCGCGGCAATTTCCTCTTCGGCTCGCCCGGCACGCTGCCGCCTATCGACGGCGTGCCGCAGCCGCGCCTGCCGGTGGACAACTCGTTGTTCAACTTCTCGTGGATCGGCGGCAAGACCATGGCGATCATCAATGCCCTGGAAACCAGCGGCTTCGCCTACACCTTGGCGCGGCCCAGTCTGGTAGCGCTGAACGGGCAGAGCGCAAGTTTTCTCGCGGGAGGTGAAATTCCGATTCCGGTGCCCAGTTCAGGCAGCGACAGTGTGTCGATCGAGTACAAGGAATTCGGCATCCGCCTGACCCTGACGCCAACCATCATCGGCCGTGACCGCATCTCCCTGAAGGTCGCCCCGGAAGTCAGCGAACTGGATTTTGCCAATGCGGTGAACATTGCCGGCACCACGGTGCCGGCGCTGACCATCCGCCGCACCGACACCAGCGTGTCGCTGGGCGATGGCGAAAGCTTCGTCATCAGCGGCTTGATCAGCACCACCAACAGCTCGCAGGTGAACAAGTTTCCCGGCCTGGGCGACATTCCGGTGCTGGGTGCGTTTTTCAAGGGGTCGCAAATCAAGCGCGAAGAACGTGAACTGTTGATGATCGTCACTCCGCATCTGGTGCACCCGCTGGCCGCCGATGCGCAACTGCCGTCGTTACCGGGGGAAAAACTGCGTAACTACGACCCCAACTTCTACCGCATGTTTTTCCTCGAAAACGGTAATTTCGACAAGCGCAGCGGGTTGTCCCAATGAACCAGAACCTGAGCCAGACCTTCCTCGCCATCACCCGCAACCGCACCGATCTGGAGTGGCTGCAAAGCGCCCTCGCGCCGCTGGGCCAAGTGGTCAGCGCTGGTGCCGGCAGCCTTGACGAATTGCTGGCACTGGTCGATGTGACGTTCGCCCATTTGGTCTTCGTCGGTCTCGACCGCGAGCATATCGTGGCCCAGAGCGCGCTGATCGAAGGTGCGCTGGAAGCCAAGCCGATGCTGGCGATCGTCGCCCTGGGCGACGGCATGGACAATCAGCTTGTGCTGAACGCGATGCGCGCCGGCGCGCGGGACTTTGTCGCCTATGGCTCACGTTCCAGTGAGGTCGCCGGGCTGGTGCGGCGTCTGAGCAAAAGGTTGCCGGCGGTCGCGCCGAACACGCAATTGGGTGGCCTCACCGTCCTGTACGGAGTGCAGAGCAGCTCGGACGGCGCCTTGCTCGCCAATCACATGGCGATGGTGGTGCAGCAAAGCGGCCAGCAAACGCTGCTGCTCGATCTCGGCCTGCCCCGCGGCGACAGTCTCGCGCTGCTGGGCCTGGAAAGTTCGTTTCACTTCGGCGATGCCTTGCGCCACTTGCGCCGCCTCGACGCTACGCTGATCGACAGCGCTTTTACCAGTGCCGACAACGGCCTGCGCATCCTCGCCTACGCCAGCACCGACGAGCCGCTGGAGACCACCAGTGCCGCCGAGCTGTACATGCTGCTCAGCGCCCTGCGCCAGCACTTTCAGCACATCGTGGTGAACCTCACCGGGCAAGCGGACAGCGAAGCGTTGCGCACCTTCGTCAGCCACTGCGACAAGCTGCTGTGGTACACCGATCAGAACGTACTCAACTGCCGGCGCAACCTCGCGGTGCTCAACCTGTGGCGCGAAAAAGGCATGAAGCTTGAGCACGGGCGACTGCTGATCGACCGCTATCTGAGCCACGTTGCCCCCGATTCGGAAACCCTCGGCAAGACCTTTAATCTGGAAGTATTTGCGGTGCTGGCCTTCAATCCGGAAGTGCGTCTGAATGCAAAAAACCAGGGCGTGAGCCTGTTCGAACTGGCCCCACGGGAAAAACTCACCCAGAGCCTGCGCACCCTCGGCGAACGCCTGGCCAAACGCTCGGAAGGCCTGAGCAAACCGAAGGTGACCTGGTTCGATCGTCTGCGAGGCAACTCATGAGCGCAGAAAAACTATTTGGCTCGACGCCGCGCGGTGCGATCGGCAACACCGATCACGAGGGCCTGAAGCTGGTTCTGCATCGCTACATCATCGACGCCATCGAAGAGTCGGGAAAAAACCTGCTGGAAGGCGCGCGCCCGCAACTGGCGCACTTCGTCACCGACAAGGTCGCCGAATACATCGCCCGCCTCCACTTGGCGATCTCCCGCTACGAAATGGAGCGACTGGGCGAGGAAATCGTCGACGAACTCACCGGTTTCGGCCCGCTGGAAGTGTTGCTGCGCGACCCGTCGGTGACGGAAATTCTGGTCAACGGTCCGCACCGGGTCTTCATCGAGCGCGACGGCGTGCTGCACCAGAGCGACCTGCGCTTTATCGATGCGCACCACATCGAGCGGGTCATGCAGCGCATCCTCGCGCCGCTGGGACGGCGCCTCGATGAATCTTCGCCGATGGTCGACGCACGCCTGCCCGACGGTAGCCGGGTCAACGCGATCATCCCGCCGATTGCCCTGGACGGTCCGTGCCTGTCGATTCGCAAGTTTCGCAAGGACATGCTCAAAAGCACCGACCTGATGGCCATGCAGACCATCGATCTGGCGATCTTCGAGTTTCTGCAGGACGCCGTTGGCAAGCGCTGCAACATTCTAATCAGCGGTGGCACCGGCACCGGCAAGACCACGCTGCTGAATATTCTCAGCCAGTTGATCAATCCTCACGAGCGTCTGGTCACCATCGAAGACGTCGCCGAACTGCAACTGGGCCACCCTCACGTCGTGCGCCTGGAAACCCGTCCGCCGAACGCCGAAGGCCACGGCGAAGTGAAGGCCAGCGACCTGATCCGCAACGCCCTGCGCATGCGTCCGGACCGGATCATCCTCGGCGAAATCCGCGGCGTCGAAGTGGTCGATGTGCTCACCGCGATGAACACCGGCCATGACGGCTCGATGAGCACCGTGCACGCCAACAATGCCCAGGATGCCTTGCTGCGCCTGGAGACGCTGGTGGGCCTGACCGGACGTTCCATCGCCGAACGCACCCTGCGCCAGATGATCTGCGCCGCACTCGATGTGATCATCCAATTGACGCGCATGCCCGACGGCCGCCGCTGCGTCAGCGAAGTGGTGGAAGTGGTCGGCCTCCGCGAAGACGTCTACGTCACCAACACCCTGTTCCGCCTCGACCGCCGTACGGGTTTCGGCTTCCTGCGCGAAGCGGTCAATCCGGCCGGCGACAAGTTGCGCCACGACACCCACCTGGGCTGACGGCAAGGAGCTCGCAGATGCTGGGACCGCTCGTACTGATCGCCCTTTGCCTGGTCTTGCTCGGGCTGTCGATCCATCTCTTTGTGCAGGGTCTGCGCAAGACCGCGACGGAAAAAGTCCTCAGCCGACTGGCCGCCGGTCAGCCGCAACTGACCGCCGAACAGCCGAAGCGGGTCGGCCTTGAACGGATGTTTTTGCGCGCCGGCCTTGGGCGCCCGAGCGAGCGTTTGGGTGTGTGGCTGAGCCTGTGGGCCTTGGCGATGGGCATGGGTTTTTTAAGCGCCAGTTGGGCCGGGCTGCTGATTATGCTGATCGCCCCGCCAGTGGCCTTGCGGGTGTACATCGCCATCCGCTATCAGCGCCGGATCAAACGCATGATCGAGCAACTGCCGCAATTGCTCGACCACACCGTGCGCAGTCTCAAGTCCGGGCGCACCCTCAGTGACGCGGTGCTGGGCGCCATCGAAGCCAGCGAGGACCCGCTGAAAACCGCCATGGGCCGAGTGCAGCGCAACGTGCAACTGGGCGTCAACCTGCCGGATGCGATCAGTGACTTTGCCGAACTCTACGAGCAGGACGAACTGCGCATGTTCGCCCTGGGCCTGAAGGTCAACCACCGCTACGGCGGCAACGCCAGCGAGCTGTTGGAGAACCTGATCAAACTGATCCGCGAACGCGACCAGGGCGCACGCCAACTGCGCGCCCTGACCGGCGAAACACGCATGACCGCCTGGGTGCTGGGTTCGCTGCCGTTGATCCTGGTCAGCTATTTCATGCTGACCAACCCCGGCTACATGCTGGGCATGTGGAACGACTCCGGCGGCCAGACCATGCTGCTCACTGCCGCGAGCTTGCAGGTGTTCGGCAGTCTGGCGCTGTGGCGCATGTTGCGGAGCGTCTGAGATGGTCTGGCTCGCCGCCCTCCTGCTGCTGCTCGGTGCCCTGCTGCTGGCGGGCAATCACTGGCTGACCGAACGCCGCCGCGCCCGTCAGATCAGCCTGCGCCTGCAAGGGCAATTGGTGCGCGAAAACCGCTTCGGCCACTGGCTGCGGGCACTGGGCAACAGCCGCTTCGGCCAGCGTTCGGTGAGCATCGACAGCGAAACCCAGGCCCTGCTCAGCCGCCTCGGCTGGCGGCGCGCCAACGAACGCGCACTGTTCGCCGCCTGCCAGATCGGCACGCCATTGCTGGCCCTGGGACTGGCGGTCTTTCTGCAAGAAGTGTTTTTCCCCCAGGTAAACCATCGTTGGCTGGCGCCGATGTTCGCCGCCGGGGGCGGCTATTTGCTGCCCAAACGCATACTGGCCTATGCCGCCGCACGCCGGCAGAAAACCATCGCGGTGGAGATTTCCACGTTTATTCCGCTGCTGCGCATCCTTTTCGAATCCGGCATGGCCGTCGAACAAGCCCTGCGCGTCCTCAGCACCGAGGGACACAAACTGCTGCCGGAACTGACCCGCGAGCTGCGCCTGCTGCTGACCCGGGTCGACTCGGGCCTGGAACTGGGGCAGGAACTGCACAAGACCGCGGTGATGCTCGCCGTCGACGAATTCACCGACACCTGCGTCATCCTCCACCAGTTGATCCACCAAGGCGGCGGTGCGATGAAATCGTTGCTGGCGCTCAAGCAACTGCTGGACGACCGACGCCTGACTCGCTTGCAGGAATACATCTCGAAAATGTCGGCGAAGATGTCGGTAGTGATGATGCTGTTTCTGTTTCCAGCCCTGCTGATCGTACTGGCCGGCCCGGGCTTCACTGCAATCACCCGGGCGTTTGCAAACTGACGCTGGCTCATGGAGAGCGCTTGATGAAACTACTGATAATCGTCGCAAGCCTGTTGCTGCTCGGCGGCTGCGCGACCGACGGCCAGGCACCGTGGACCTCGCTGCTGTCGCCGGCCAGTTGCAGCAAACTGACCTCGGAGCAAGAACTGGCCCTGAACCTGGCGGACGATCTGGCCAACGACGGCAAACTCCACGCCAGCCTCGCCAACCTGCAAAGCCTGCCAGACAACCTCAGTGAAGTACGCCTGCGCAAAGCCAAGGTCTATCGCCTGCTCGGCCGCAACGAAGCCGAGCCGCTCTACCGCAGCCTGCTCGGCGGCTGCCTGACCGCTCAGGCCGAACACGGCCTGGGCCAACTCTATGCGGCCCGCGGCGACAACGGCCAAGCCCAGGCCCACCTGCAACGCGCCGTACGCCTGGCCCCGACCGACGAAAAAATCCGCAACGACCTGGGCGTGGTCTACCTCAACCAACTGCGCCTGAACGAAGCCCGATTCGAATTCCTCACCGCCATTGAACTCACTCAGGACAACCAGTTGGCGACACTGAACATGGTTACTTTGCTGCTATACCAGAACAACTGGCAGCAAGCTGCCGAAATCGTCAGCCGCTCGAAACTGACCCCCGAACAATTCACCGAAGCCCGGCAACGCGCAGAAAAACTGAAAACCCCAATCAACGCCAAAGCAGCGCCCGGCGATCAAGTCGCAGCCGTCATCGACCCGCTGCCGCCGTCGGTCAAATAAGGAGCCCGCCATGAACGCCCTCAAAGGCCTGTGCTACCTCACCCTGCTCACCTTGCCCCTGAACGCCCACGCCATCGACGCCGGCCCGGCCTCGGCGCAGCAACAGGAAACCGAAGGCTGGCTCCTCCTGCAAAGCCGCAACAAAGCCGCCTCTGCCAAACCCCAAAGCGCCACCGCCACCGAACGTGAACTGGCGATGCAGCGCTGGCTGAAGAAATACCAATACGAAATTCCGGATTTTTATGATCCGGATGCGGGAGGGAAGATCGAGAGCAAGAATTAGGCTTTCGGCAGCCTTCGCGAGCAGGCTCGCTCCTACAGTTGGGGTTGTGGTGGGTCAGGAGGAAATGGGGCGGCTGGCAGGACGCCTTCGCTGGCAAGCCAGCTCCCACAGTTGGGATTGGGTGAATCTGATGGCAATCAGGTGGCTGGTCGGACGTCTTCGTGAGCAGGCTCGCTCCCACAGTGGGATTGTGGTGGGTCAGGAGGATATGGGGCGGTTGGTCGGACGTCTTCGCTGGCAAGCCAGCTCCCACAGTTGGGATTGGGTGAATCTGATGGAGATGAGGCGGCTGGTTGGCCGTCATCGCGAGCAGGCTCGCTCCTACAGTGGGGTTGTGGTGGGTCAGGAGGAAATGGGGCGGCTGGCAGGACGCCTTCGCTGGCAAGCCAGCTCCCACAGAAAAGCAAAGCAAACCGCGTTGGCTTCTAACCACTCAGCACAATGAGCGTTAGCTCGAGTATCGCTTTTGCTTCTCACCACTCAACACAATGAGCGTTAGCTCGAGTAAGGCTCTTGATCTTGATGCACGGCGCCCGTCGGAAGGCTGAGCGCAGGGATTGATCCGGGCGTGGGAGCGCAGCGACCGTACGACGAAGTCGTACACAGCGAGAGGAGGTGCAGCGAAGCAAACCGGAGACGCTGCGCCCGGATCGATCCCGCAGCGAAGGCACCCCGAGCCACAGCGAGGGGCCGCACGTCAGGGCAAAAGGCCTTTGGTTACTTTGGGCCCCCAAAGTCACCCGCCGTCAGGGCGGAACCCTAAGCAGCCGTTACCGCAGCAACGGATATGCCCCCCAAAACCCAAACAACATGGTCGGCCCAAAGGCCGCCAAGTCAATGCGCCGTCACCCGAACCTGACGCACAGAAGCAGCACCGGGCGACAGGGCCAGCGCCAACTGCGTCCGATTATGCATATGCGTCAACCGCAACACCTGCGACACATACAACTTCACCGTATTCTCGGTAATCCCCAACTCACAGGCAATCTGATAATTGGTCTGCCCCTTGCCCACCAGCCGCGCAACATCAAGCTGACGCGGCGACAACTGATCGAAGATCGCCGGCATCTGCGCCGCGTCCCCGCCGAGCATGTCACTGACCACCGCCGCCGGCTGACGACGCACCTTGTCCAAATCCTGATAAAGGTCATCAATCGACTCGGACAAGAACTGCAACTTCTGATTCAAATGCCCCAGGTGCAGATTTTTTTGTCGCTCCTGCAGAGCCAGCTCCTGGCGCTTGACCCCTTCAAGCAGCTCATCCAGATCCACCGGCTTCTGATAGTAATCGGCAATCCCGGCCCGCAACGCCTTGATCACATCCTGCTTGTCGGCTCGCCCGGTGAGCATGATCGCCTCGAACACCCGATGCTGACCGGCCAGCTTTTGCAGCGCCTGGATCAACTGAATGCCGTCCATGTCCGGCATATGCAGATCGCTGAGCACCAGCCCGATCTCCGTATCCCCGCTGAAACGCTCGATCGCCTGCTGACTGGAATGACACGGCACGCAACGGTAGCCACTGCTTTCAAGAAATTCACAGAGTTCTTCAACGATCAGCGATTGATCATCGACAACCAGAATTTTTACTGCAGAGATTAGCTTGTTCACGAACCACTCCCTTGCTCGGGCCAAAGCTGACGGTTTCTGCACTTTGGCGGTGTAATCACCTCGTCTGAAGTTAGACGCACTTTCCGACTATGTACATAGGACTAGTGGCAACTGGCGATTAATGGATCCAGGGAAGTGAAAGCAGCACACCGACCAGCACAAAGGGTGCAAATGGCAGCTTTTCTGACGTATGCGGGGCCAGATGATGAAAACGTTGCCTAAGCCCTTGAGACATATGAAGCCAGACTCTTGGCGCTAGCAGCAGCCAGAGCAGACTCGCGACGCCAGCGCCGATAAACGCGCCGAGAATGAACAGACCGTTCGTCGCAAGACCCAAGGCTGTCATTAATTTCACATCGCCGGCGCCCATGCGCCCCATGACGTAACCGGGCAGTGTCAGCGCCAGCGCAATCAGACAAGCCCAGCCGCCCTGCCCCGCGTCAGCGCCAAGCCAGGTGCCGCCGGTCGACAGTAGCCAGACCAGCGCGAAGGCACCTGCGCCGAACGTCCAGGCATTGGAAATTTGCCGTTGCCGGGCGTCTTGCACAGCGCAAAGTGTCAGCCAAATCAGGAGGAAGAAAATCTGCATCCGCTAAAAACCGTCCGTGTTGGCTGAATGATTCTATGCTCAGACTACGCAGTGACTGTCAGGGTAGACGCACGGATGAGAACCGGCTTTCGGAAGTCGCAAAAAGGTGCGGTGGCGATTGAATTCGCTTTGGTGTTCATCATTTTTTTCGCCGTGTTTTACGGTCTGGTCAGCTACAGCCTGCCTTTTGTAATGATGCAATCGTTCAACGAGGCCACCGCTGAAGCGGTGCGCCGCAGCGTCGCGGTCGATCCGACGACACCCAACTACTCGACAGTCGTAGTCAATACCGCCAATGCCGCCCTGACCCAGCGATTGCAATGGCTGCCAACCGCGCTGAATCTGGTGATCGGGGTCGACACCAGCGCGGTCTATGACGCCGCCACCGGCACCTTGACGGTCACGGTGAATTACCCGGTCAGCAAACTCAATCAGGTCATGCCCTTTCTGGTGCTGCCGGGGATCGGCACCGTGCCCAACCTGCCCAGTCACCTGACTGCCGCATCGAGCCTGCAATTTTGACCTCCGGAGACAATCTTTTCGGGCGCCTGCTCAAGCGCGCACCGACCGCCGCCCACGAGTTGCCTGATCCGCTCGGCGCGCCGAGCACCGGTTTGCACCTGTATCTGGACGGCGCGGGTGGCGTCCTGCAAATGGCCGGACCGCTGCGCCATTTGCTGGCGCAGCACCCACCCCACGGCCAGCCGCTACCGTTGAGTGCGTATCTGCTGCCGCACAGCACGCTGGCCGTTGAGGGACA
Source organism: Pseudomonas sp. SWRI81 (assembly GCF_014268545.1). NCBI lineage: Bacteria > Pseudomonadati > Pseudomonadota > Gammaproteobacteria > Pseudomonadales > Pseudomonadaceae > Pseudomonas > Pseudomonas sp. SWRI81. Next base: position 70,370 of record NZ_JABWQS010000014.1, on the reverse strand, counting down.
GCCCCGGGACTGGCAAAGCCAAGTGCTCGACCTCGATTTTTCCAGCCACGGCGAGCAGCCCCTGCACCTGCGCGGCTGGGTACAGCCACTGGGCGAAGGCTGGCTTTTGCAACTGATCGATATCGCCGACCTGCTGCGCGAACGCCAACAGTCGCGCCATCGCGAGTCCTGCCAGACCCTCGCCGCACAGGTCAGCGAGCGCCTGCGCACGTGCAGCCTGACACGCTTGCCGGCGGTGCTTGGCGAACAACTGCAAGCCATCGCGCAACACTGGCACATCCCCTGCCTGGCCGTGGCCTTGCTCGATGAGCAGGGCCAGGGCTGGCAGATACACCAAGAGTTTCACTGCCACGATGCTCCGCAACTGTGGCAGGACGGTCAACGCCTGGGCACGGCGCTGGACAGTCTGAACGGCACCGCGCCGCAGCGTTTCGGCGCTCATCATGGTTTGCAGGAGCACACTCGGGTGCAGGCGATCTTCGCCAGCGCCAACGGTTTTGCCGTGCCATACAGCAATGACCAAGGGGTGGTGGCGTGGCTGCTCTGCGGTGTTTACGCCGTCGATCAAGCCGCCCCCTTGCTGACGGACCGGGACTGGCTGTCGTTGGCCGGTGCACTGGCCGGCCCGCTGCTCAGCCGCTTGCGCGAGCAACGGCATCAGCAGTCGATGGAGCGTCTCGAATCCCTGCAAACCCTGCTCGGTACCGGCTGGTGGGAAATCAGCGACGCCGGCGGGATTGCTTTGGCGCCATCGCTGGCCGCCACGCTGCACCTCGACGACGCCAGATTGCCCGTCGAAGACTGGCTCAAGCAGATCCATCCCGCCGATCGCGATGAGTTGCGCAGCCGCTTGCACGCCCTGCAACGGCAAGGAGAAGCGCTGACCTTGTGCGTCCGCCTGCACCACACCGACGCAGGACAACCACCTGCCTGGTACCGCATTCAGGGCCAAGTCAGCGGTACCGGCGAGCATCGGCGTCTGGTGGGCTTCATGCTCGACATCAGCGACATCCAGAACCAGCAACAACTGGCCGCTGCCGCCCACGCTCGGCTGGACAACCTGATCGCCAGTTCGCCGGCGGTGATTTATGTCCAGCGCTATGAGGAAGGCGCCCTGCACCCGGCGTTTTTCAGCGCCAGCCTGCAACCCCTGCTCGGCTGGACGCTGGAAGAGTGCAGCGCGGCCGGCCTGATCGAGCGCGTGCACCCCGAAGACCGCGAGGTGTACTTCGAGCGCAGCCGCCAGTTGCTGCGCGAAGGCTCGGTGCGCACGCGTTATCGGCTGCGTGACCGCCGGGGCGATTTTCACTGGTTGCTCGATGAGGCCAGGCTGTTGCGCAACGATCTCGGCCTGCCGGTCGAAGCGGTCGGTCTGTGGCTCGACGTTACCGACGCCACCCTGGCCGCCGAGCAGGTTCGGCTGAGCGAAGAACGCTACCGGATTCTCGTCGAAGACTCGCCCGCGATGATCTGCCGCTACCGCCCGGACCTGACGCTGACCTTTGCCAACCGGCCGCTGGCGACCTATCTGGAATGCACGCCGGAACAGGTGCCGGGCATCGACCTGGGCGGCTGGATGTCCGACGAACAACGCAGCGCATTTGTTCAGCGCCTGGCCCTGCTGACCCCGCAACAGCCGGTGAGCACCGCCGAAATCAGCCTGCAATTGCCTGGCCGTGAACACGCCTGGTGGGTCTGGTCGGATCGCGGTGTGTTCGATGAAAGCGGGCAGTTGCTTGAAATCCAGGCCGTGGGGCGCGACAACACCGAGGTACGCCGCTCGCAGCAGCAACTCACGCAAAGCGCGAAGATGGCCACGCTCGGCGAAATGGCCACCGGCCTTGCCCATGAAATCAATCAGCCGTTGAACGTGATGCGCATGGCCATCGTCAACGTGCTCAAGCGCCTGAACAACGGCGAGGTGCAACTCGATTACCTGATCGACAAACTCAACCGCATCGACTCCCAGGTGCAGCGCGCCGCGAAGGTGGTGGATCACATGCGGGTGTTCGGCCGACGTTCGGAAATCGAGCAACAGCTGTTCAACCCCGCTTCGGCCATCGAGGGCACGCTGTCGCTGCTGGCCGAAGGCATGCGCGGCAAAGGCGTGGACCTGCGCATCAGCGCGACCGGCTTCGAGGCTCGGGTGTGCGGTTATGTCGATCAGCTTGAGCAAGTGTTGATCAACCTGATGGTCAACGCTCGCGACGCGCTGCTGGCCAAGCGCGTGAACGATTCCGCGTTCAAGCCGTGGATTTCAATCTATGCCGAGCGCGACGAGGAGAACGTGCGGCTGTGGGTCGAGGACAATGGCGGCGGCATCGATCCGCGATTGCTCGAACGGATTTTCGAGCCGTTTTTCACCACCAAACCGATCGGTGTCGGCACGGGCCTGGGGCTGTCGGTGAGTTACGGCATCATCGCCAATATGGGCGGACACCTGAGCGTGTGTAACTCGGTGGAGGGCGCACGGTTTTGCATAGAATTGCCTTTGGCAACAGACGCTCAAATCACCAGATAAGCCTTGCCGGTCTGGCCGCAAGTCATGTTGGCGCCGACGTCGACGTCCATCAGGTTGATGCCCAGACCGCTGAGCAGGTTGTTCAACAACGGGTCGAGCAAGGGGCTGATCAGCCCGGTGACGACAGGTAACAAGCGGGTGCTGACATCGCCGATCAACGAGGCCACACCCGTGATGACGGCGCCCAGCGGGTTGCTGCCTACCGGTTTGTAGACGATCAGATTGATCCCCGCCAGGGTGTTCGACAGGCTGCCGACGATATTGCTGGTCGGCGCCGCGGACTGGATGCTCGGTGGCAATTTGAGGTTGGCGGGCGTGGCGAACGGTGTGTTGCTGGAAAAAATCAGATTCTGGGTATTTTCCGCCACGCTGGTGTCGAGTTTGAGGGCGATGCCACCCGCGCCGAATTGAACATGCGTGGCGGGATTGCAAGTGCCGATGCCGAGAATTTTGTGGCAGGTCACGATACCCAGATCAACCAGCGGCAACGGTGCAACCGTAGGCTTGGCTGCCGAAGAAAACGCAAGGGTCGGGTCGATCTTGCCAAGCATGAGGTCAGCAACCGAGGTAACGGTGTGCGCGGTCAGGCTTTTGCTGCCGGTGTTGCCCGTCGGGCAGCGGAAGTCGGTGACATAACTTTCAGCGCCGCCGGCATCCAGTGCGATGTCGATTTGCGGTGACGGCAGCAGCTTCGGGTCGAGCTGTTCGCAACCGGCGCCCAGCAGGCAACCGAGCGAGTTGAGCGTATCCACCAGATTCAGGCTGAGCAAAGCATTAAGCGTCGGCGTCAATGTGCCAACCAGTCCCAGCACTGCATTCTCCAATCCCGTAACCCCGGTCAACACCGGCAAATTCACCGACAGCATCGTACGAACCTGCGCCGTGCGCACATAAATCCGGTCTGGCCCCAGCGGGTCGGCCTTGGCCCGGGCCGGGTCGCCGATGGCGGAAAACTGCGGCGGCTCGATGACCTTCACCCGTACCGTGACACCCGCCAGACCGAGCACATTGACCGGCAAGGTCGCCGCCACCGCACTTTTGCTGTTGGCCAGTTGCACCACGCCTTGCACCAGTTGCAACAACTGCAGATTCGCATCCAGGCCTGCCGCCGTGGTGCCGGTCTGCAGTTGCAAAATTTCACCCAGCCTGACCGGCGCGGCGTTGGCCGCCGCCACCTGTAACTGACCCAACGCAGTGATCACCTGGGCCGTCGCGCCATCGAGTTGCACCACCGTCGCGGCGGCCTGAAGTAATTGGGTCACGGTGGCCTGGGTATTGAGCAACTGTGTGTAATTCCCGGCGGCGACGTTAAGGTTGATCGCCAGTCGATCAAGGTATTTGAGCAGGTTGATGTCGGTGTTGAGCAGGCCCTCCCAGCCCAGCGCCGTCAGGTTGACGTTGCCGCCAAGCAGCCCGGAAAACAGCGGGTTGAGAATGTTCGAGCGGGCGGTATCGACGCTCGCCAGGGTGCTGCGAATATTCAACTGGGCGATGGTCGGCTGGGGTTTGGCGGCAACTGCCGAGGCATTGAGGGTGGTGTTGAGGCTGACCGGCGCGGCACTGAACAGCGCCTGCACACCACCGGCGAAACTGCTGATCAGCGTGCGGCTGGCGGCAACTCTGACCGCGCCCGACTGAGTGGCGTCCAGAGTAAAGGTGCGTAAACCGCTGGCGGCGGTCACCAGCATGCCGCAGGTGGTGGCGAGGGTGTTGCCGGCATTGACGATGTAGCCGTTACGCAGCGCGCTTTGCCCGGCGTAAGTGGCCGCTGTCAGCCCCGGCAGACAATTGCCGCCGCGACTGACGGCTTCGAGCGCAGCGTTGTCCACCACGCGCTGCAATTTGCGCTGCTCCATGTACAGGCGGCCTGTGTCGACCACGAGCAGCATCAACACCAGCGCCAGACTGAGCGTGGCGGCCGCCATCAAGCCGATCGCGCCGCGTTGCCGGGTCGGGCCGTTGAGTTGCGAACCAGGCAACATGGCGCACTCCTTTGCCGGCGCGATGCCGAGCGCTGCCTCCATTGGTGAGCTTGAGTGTAGACGCGGTGGGGCGAGCGTGCTGGCGTCGCGCAATGCCAGTCACATACCCCTGTAGGAGTGAGCCTGCTCGCGATAGCGGTGTGTCAGGCACATATTACCTGGCTGATACACCGTTATCGCGAGCAGGCTCACTCCTACAAGGGATTTGTGTCTGGCTAGAGAAGGGGGCTCAGCGCGGTGGATAGTTCGCCAGAATCCGCGCCACCGTTTCGCGGATGGCGCTGCTGCGGTCTTCCGGGTTCGGCCGGCTGGCGAGCATCTGCTCATCGCTGCCGCGCCAGACCAGCTTGCCGTCCTTGCCGTCCAGCAGGTCGATCTGCACGGTCGCGACCTTGTAAGTGATGTTGCGCGTCTCGTTGTACATCGGCGCGCCCCAGTAACCGTTCCACGGGCCGCCCCAACCGCCGCCGTAATTGGTCGTCACTTGCTGCTGGCGATCCTCGACGATCAGATAAGCCTGCACATTCAAGTCAGCCCTGGCGCCGGCAGTGGCCGGGCGCAAACCGCGCTGATCGAGTTGGTCGGCCACTGCCTGGCGGATGCGTTGCTCGGTCAGGTCGCTCTTGATGCGCGGGTCATCGGGGCGATATTGCAGGGCAGGTTCTTTCCAGCTCCAGTTGCGATACGCAGCAAAGTCGCGGCTGGCGTCGAAATCATGATTAACCTGATTGGACGCGCACGCAGTGAGCAGCGCGACCATGACCAATAAAGCGAGACGACGGAACATGGGCTTTTCTCCGGTTGAAGACATGAACCCGCGAGAGCTTTCAAGCAGCCACTAAGCGGGAGGATACGCCGACAGGGCCTTTTCCACAGCGTCGCGGATCGAGTCGCTGCGCTCGATCTGATTGCCTTGAGCGCCGGTTTCGGCGCTGGCACTCCAGACCGGTTGACCGGTGCCCGCGTCAAACAGCTCAACCCGCACCACGACGACTTGCTCCTGGTAGGTGCGCACGACTGGCACAGTGTTGTACATGCCATAACCGCGTCCATATCGATCATAGCCGCCGTAGCCACCGTAGGAGCCATAATCGTCGCGCACCTGGCGTAAACGGGTTTCCAGATGCAGGTTTGCGCTGACCCAAAGATCGGCCGGGCGCTGGTCGTGCAGCGGACGCAAGCCGCGCTGGTCGAGGGCATTGCTCACGGCTTCGGCCACCTGCGCCGAATCGGCCCATGCGCTGCCCGGCGGCAGTTGCCCGTTGAGCCACGTCCAACTGCGATAGCGTGCGTAATCGCGAGGTGGCGCCGGGTAAGCGCTACGGTCAAACGTGTTGGCCGCTTGCGCGGGCGCGGGCGGCAGGGGCCGCGACTGCGCCACGTAGGGGTTGCTGCCCTGGCAGGCGGCCAACCCCAGACACATCAGCAATAACCCGGATCGAGCGTTCATGTGAGGCTCCCGTCAGATCGGCCGGCAGATCCAGTGCAAGTAGCGCCCAAGCCCGGCAAAGCTTGGGTGACGGCGGTGTGCGAGTTCCATTTCGAGCAAATCCGCCAATGGCGCGCGGCCCTGGAATTCCACCGGCATGTAATCGTGAAAAACCCGCACCCCGCTCTGGCTTTCGACCTGCCACAAACCGTCGAGTTGCGTTGCCAGCTCCCGCGGGTCGAGTGGCTGCTGCGGGGTCAGGCTCTGTTTTTCACCGGCCATGACGTTGCTGCGCATTTTCTTGAAATGGCCCTTGAGCAGATTGCGGTAAATCAGCGCGTCGCGGTTGTAGAACGCCAGCGACAACCAGCCGTCGGGCCGGGTCAGTTGATGCAACACCGGCAGGATCGCATGGGGTTCGGCCAGCCACTCGAGCACGGCGTGACAGATCACCAGATCGTAACGTTCAGTGAGTTGCCCTGGCAGCTCCTGCCATGGCGCCTGAATGAATGTCGCGCTGTGCCCGGCCTCGGCGAACCGCTGGCGCGCGCCTTCGAGCATTGGCGCGGCCGGCTCGGTGAAGGTGATGTCGTGACCGCGTTCCGCCAGCCACAGCGACATGTGGCCCAGGCCACCGCCGATGTCGAGCACACGCAACGGGCGATCCGGCAGCGCTTCGGCGAGGTCGGCCTGCAACACCGCGAGGCGGATCGCGCCTTTGGCACCGCCGTAGATTTTTTCGGCGAACCGCGTCGCCAACTGATCGAAATGCCGGTCGCCCATCAGCTGAACCTCCGTTCGCTGTCGGCGAGCTTGGCGCGCACCACCTCGTTCATGTCCAGGCCCAACTCGCTGCACAGCAGCAACAGATACAGGACGATATCGCCGACTTCCTGCCCGGCGTGAGCCAGTTTGTCAGCGGGCAACTGGCGCGACTGGTCTTCGCTCAGCCACTGGAAAATTTCCACCAGCTCGGACATTTCGACGCTGGCGGCCATGGCGAGGTTTTTCGGGCTGTGAAATTGCCGCCAGTCATTGCGGTCGCGAATGGCGTGCAGGCGTTCGGTCAGTTCAACAAGGTTCATCGGGCTCTCCTGAAGGCGTATAGCTTCGGGGGGATACCCACCGAAGGCAAGAGTTGCCGGTGAACTAGTGTGGGAGCGAGCCTGCTCGCGAAGGCGGCTCATCCAGACTTGATTGGACTGATACGGCGCTTTCGCGAGCAGGCTCGCTCCCACACACCCCGTGCAAACCTTCTATCATGCAGGGAACTCGGCCACCCTCGGTGTGGCCCAAGGCTCAGCTCTTTCATCAGGATGCACACATGCGTGTAGAAAGCTTTTTCGAATGGCTCGGCCAGGCGCTCGGCTCGGTGATCCGGTTTATCGTCGACGGTCTCAGCGGCTTGTTCAATATGCTCAGCAATGCCGGCAGCAACTTTGTCGATGGCCTGGCGCAAACACTGGGGATGGACACGTCGATCATCAGCATTCTTGCGCTGATCGTCGGGCTGATGCTGTTGTGGTCGGCGATTCGCGCGTTCATGAATGCGTCGATCATTGCCGGGATCATCTGGCTGCTGCTGGGGTTGTGGTTGTTGAGCTGGATCATCCATTAACCCCACCGCCCCTTGTGGGAGCGAGCCTGCTCGTGAAGGCGATGGATCATCCAGAGCTGATTTGACTGACACAGCGCTTTCGCGAGCAGGCTCGCTCCCACATTGAATGGCATGAATCGTTACAATCGCCGCTCCTCCAAGGAGCCTGCATGTCCACTCTGATTGCCGACTGGCGCGACCGCCCGACTCACCGCAAGGTCTGGGCGCTGGCCGCGCCGATGATTCTTTCCAATATTTCCGTGCCACTGGTGGCGCTGGTCGACAGCACCGTCATCGGTCACTTGCCCCACGCCCATCAATTGGGTGCGGTGGCGGTCGGCGCCAGCCTGTACACCTTGCTGGCCTGGGCCATGGGGTTTTTGCGCATGGGCACCACCGGGTTTGCCGCACAAGCCGCCGGACGCAGCGATGGCGCGGCGTTGCGGCAGATTCTGTTGCAGGGCCTGTTGCTGGCGGTGGGACTTGCCATCGTGCTGGGCAGTCTGGGCGTGCCGCTTAGCGGCGTCGCGCTGCATTTCATGCAACCGTCGGCGGCGCTGGATCAGCTCACTCGGGAATTTTTTCATACTCGTCTGTTCGGCCTGCCGGCGGCGCTGGCGACTTATGCGCTGGTCGGCTGGTTTCTCGGCACGCAGAATGCGCGGGCGCCGCTGGCGATTTTGCTGACCACCAACCTGATCAACATTGCCCTCAATCTGTGGTTTGTCATCGGCCTGGACTGGGGCGTCGTCGGCTCCGCTCGCGCCTCGGTGATCGCCGAGTGGAGCGGTGCCCTGCTCGGCCTGCTGCTGACCCGCACAGCCTTGCGCGCCTATCCGGGACAAATCGTCTGGGCAGCGCTGAAGCGTTGGCAGAGCTGGCGGCCGCTGTTGGCGGTGAACCGGGACATTTTCATCCGCAGCCTCGCCCTGCAATCGGTGTTCTTTCTGATCACCGTACAAGGCGCACGGCTGGGGGACGCAACGGTGGCCGCCAACGCGTTGCTGCTTAATGGTTTGCTGCTCACGGCCCACGCCCTCGACGGCCTGGCCCACGCCGTTGAAGCGCTGTGCGGGCATGCTATCGGTGCCCGCAATCGCCTCGCCCTGCGCCGTTCGCTGGTGGTCGCGGGCGGCTGGTCGCTGATTGCCAGCCTCGGTTTCGCCCTGCTGTTTCTCTGCACAGGTCACCTGTTCATCGAAATGCAGACCGACATCCAGAGCGTGCGTGACACCGCCTTCATCTACTTGCCCTACCTGGCCGTGCTGCCATTGATTGCGGTCTGGAGCTACCTGCTTGACGGCCTGTTCATCGGCGCCACGCGCGCCCGGGAAATGCGCAACGGCATGGTGCTGACGGTGATCCTGCTTGTGCCCTTCGCCTGGGCGCTACAGGGTCTGGGCAATCACGGTCTGTGGATCTCGTTTCTGCTGTTCATGGTCCTGCGCAGCCTGACCCTCGGCGCACAAGCCTGGTGGCTCAAGCGCAGCGACGGCTGGTTCAGCGCCAAGGCTCACTGACGCACGGGCGAACCCGCGCCGGACTCAGCCCATCGCCCCCCACTGGCGCCGCACATGGTCCAGCCGCTCCTGCTGAGTCAACCCTGGTGGCGGTGGCACCAGCACGGCACGCGGATGGAGCAGGCGCAGCCATAGCCAGCCGTCGAGTATGGCGCGATCGCTGAAGCCCAGCGCCAGGCCTTGCTGCGCATGGGCGCGGATCGCCGCGTAATCGGTCTCCAGCGCCTGGCACCAGCGCCAGATGTGCTGTTCCAGCAAGCAGGTTTGCAGACGCTCACGCTGACGGCGGGTAAGGCTTTGCTCGATCCCCAGCGGCTCGACGGCCAAACGCGGATTGCACAGCTGTTGCCAGCCCTGACTGCCGATGGCACGGTCGGCCCAGGTGCCGCCGAACCAGCGTAACTGGCGGATCGGCCCGAGCCAGCGGCTCAGCTCCACGGCATCGCAGGCGTCGAAAAAATAGCTCGCGGTCTGGCGATTGTAATAGCTGAGCAAGGCCCTATGATTCAGGCCGAACGAGACCGTGAGCATGCGCTGCAGATGCTGCAGCAATGGCTGAGCGGCCACCTCACTGATCAGCAACAGGCCCCGCCAGGTGTTCGGGTCGCGCAGACACAACGCCGTCAGTGCCGGGCTTTCACGCAGGTCGACCAATACCGGGCCATGCTCGCTGAGCGGTTGAAATTCGGTGCCGTCGAACAGCCGCCAGTGCGGTACAGCGGTAAACCCGGCGCGCAATGTGCGCAAGGCCTGAGGGGCGTCCGGGCCATCGAGCAGCAGCCATTGCGCCAGCGGTTGCAGCGTCGCGCCGCTCATCTTGCGCCGCTCTGGTCAAGCGCGGTGAGCAGCCGACAACTGCACACCGACTCGGCGCAATGGCGAAAACTGCCACCCCCGGGGATCAGACACAGCAGCAACAGTGGCTCGCCAGACGCCAGCAGTGGATGCAGGCCATCCACCACCAGACGCTCCGGCAGCGGCAACGGCGGATCGTCGGTAATCCCCGGACTGCCGAGCGCCGGCTGAAGGATGCCACTGATCATCGGCTGATCGGGATCGCCCTCAAGAAAGCTGACCACCACTTCAACACCGTCGGCCAGCGCCAGCGACGGCCCTTCCTCCAGGGCCGGGGCCAGCGGCAGCCAGCAATGACTCGGCGCCGCACCCTCGCCCTGATACAGCCAGTCGAACTGCACCGCCACTGGCCGGCAACGATCGGGCTGAGGCTCGTCGACTGACACCACCCAGGCCCGTTGCAGGCTGTGCATGCGCAGCGTCGACGGTGCGGTGGCCATGGCGCACGTCGGCACCTGCAACGCCCCGAACAGGCGGTTGCTGTAAGGCGACGCGAGGGATTGCTCGCCACGGTGTTCGATTCGGGTCATCAACCATTGGCGATTGCATGCCGCAAACGGATGCCCGCTCAGACTCAGCCAGTGGCCGCTGCGCAACTGCGCAAGATCACTGCAACCCTCGACCCGCACACCGTGCAGTCCGGCTTGGGAATCCTCGCTCAACTGCCATTGGCTGATGCCGGCAGAATCACTCGGGCGCTCATGCTCGTCCTGATACTGCGCGGCACCGGCCAGCGGCAACCGCGCGGGGTCGTCGCCGAACACCAGGCAATGCCTGTTGTTCTGATGCTCGAAGTAATAGTGAATCCGCGCCTGCGCACACAAGCGCTGGAGCAGTTGCAGATCCGATTCACGGTACTGGGTGCAGAATGTCCGGGGCGGGTAATCGCCGTGCAATTCGAAGCGCCGCTGGGCGCCGACGATGCCGTGTTCCCTGAGTACCTGCTCAATGATCTGCGGCACCGAGCGGCCACTGAAGATTCGTTGACTGATACGCAGGCCGAGGCAATCGAGTTTCGGTCCGAGACGAATGCGGCTCAAGCGCAGGCCCTGGCCGTGTTCATGCTGGACGAGGCTTTGCAATTGACCGTGCACACCTTCGCCAGGCGCGCCGAAACACAGGAACGCCGAACGGTGAAGCAGACCGGCGAGATCCAGTTGCGGGTCGTCGATCAAGACATCGACCTCGAACGCAAAGGGTTCGTTGAGGGCTTCGCTACCGGTAAAGGCCAGGACTTCGAAAGGGTCGGACAGGCCCGCTACATCGAGACGAAACGACTCGTTGAGTGGATCGAACATGGGCGGATCTCTACAGGAGGGGCGGCCGGGGATTCTCGCCGAGAGGCATGGCCGAGTAGAGTGCCCAAGTACAACTTAGGAAATGACCTACGCGAAAAGCAGACCAGATGACTTTGCTGGCTGTGGTAGCCAAGCAATTCGCTTGAAAACGGGGAAATGTCCCACCGGATCATCTGAATTTTCCACAGCATCGGGAAAAATCTCAGACAACCCGGTGGAGACGCTACCTGGCCTCAGGAAGACAGGTAGGAAGAACGGGTCAGGCCCAGACGCAAGGCATCGAGGAATTGCGTGCGCTCGCTGGCACTGATGCGGGCACTGGCGCACTTGTCGCGGTAGTGAGTCATCAGTTCTTCCGGCGACAAATGCACGTAACGCAGCATGTCTTCGATGGTGTCGTGGGTCTCGATGCCGGCGTGGTACACGCTGCCATCGGCGTTCTGGTAGATGTTCACCGAGTCGGTGTCACCGAACAGGTTGTGCATGTCGCCGAGGATTTCCTGATAGGCGCCGACCAGAAACACGCCCAGCAGGTAATCTTCGCCTTCGTTCAACGCGTGCACCGGCAGGCTGGTTTCGATGCTCTGCTCATCGACGTACTGGTTGATCTTGCCGTCGGAGTCGCAGGTCAGGTCTTGCAGCACCGCGCGGCGCAGCGGCTCTTCGTCGAGACGGTGCAGCGGAATGATCGGCAGCACCTGATCGATCGCCCAGGTGTCCGGCAGGCTCTGGAATACCGAGAAGTTGCAGATGTACTTGTCGGCCAGCTTGTCGTTGAGTTCGTCGAGCACTTGGCGGTGCGAACGCTGACGCGCTTTCAGCGAGTTGTGCAAGCGGCGGCACACGGCGAAGTAGCATTGTTCGGCCAGGGCTTTTTCCGCCAGCGTCAGCTTGCCATCGGCGTACTGCGCAGCCACGTCGCTCATGTAGTGAGTGGCGCGCCAATAGGTTTCGGTGACCATTTCAATGTCGGTCGGGCCAAGCAGGTCGACCAGCCACTGCACGGTTTCCGGCAGGCTTTCCTTGTTTTCGATCAGCGGGATTTCGTCGTTATGCTTCTCGACGTCGGTCACCTGCACCACCAGCATGGCGTGGTGCGCGGTCAGCGAGCGGCCGCTTTCGGAAAAGATGTGCGGATGCGGCAGGCTCTGCGCGTCGCAGAATTCCTTGAGCATGCCGACCACGACGCCGGCGTAATCGTCCATGTCGTAGTTGATCGAACTGGCGTTGCGCGAGTGCGTGCCGTCGTAGTCCACGCCCAGACCGCCGCCGACGTCGATGTGATCGACCGGCAAGCCCAGATTGCGCAGTTCGCCGTAGTAACGAATCGCTTCCTTGAAACCGTGCTGGTAGTCAGCGAGGTTGGCGATCTGCGACCCCATGTGGAAGTGCAGCAGGCGAATGCCCTGATCGAGACCGGCGCCACGGAAGCGCTCGACCACCGACAGCAGCTGTGCCGCCGACAGACCGAATTTGGATTTCTCGCCACCGGTGTCTGCCCACTTCGACGAGGCCAGCGACGACAGGCGCACGCGCAGACCGACCTGCGGCTTGACCTTCAGCGAGGCGGCTTCTTCGATTACCAGGCCGACTTCGGATTCTTTCTCGATCACGATAAAGACGTTGTGGCCAAGCTTCTGGCCCATCAGCGCCAGACGGATGAACTCGCGGTCCTTGTAGCCGTTGCAAACGATGGTGCCGCCCTTCGGCGCCAGTGCCAGCACGGCCAGCAGCTCAGGCTTGGAGCCGGCTTCCAGACCGATGGAAACATCTTTGGTGGCGATGATGTTTTCGATCACCGCTTCTTGCTGGTTGACCTTGATCGGGTACAGCGCGGTGTATTTGCTCTGGTATTCCAGGCGTTCGATGTTGGAATCGAAAGCGCCGGTCAACTGACGGACACGGTCTTGCAAAATGTCGGGGAAACGCACCAGCAGTGGCAGGGACAAACCGCTCTTGCGCAGTTGGTCGACTTGCTCGAACAGGTCGATGGGTGAGCTGCTCGGGCCGTTCGGACGTACTTCGACGCGACCGGCTTCATTGATCGCGAAATACCCGGCCCCCCAATGGCGGATCCCGTAAACGCTGCGGCTGTCCGCAACTGTCCATTGGCTGCCATCGTCTTTACGTGTGCGTCGTACGGACATCGAAGTCCCCTATAAAGAAGTCAGAGTGCGTCGCCTGAGGTGCAGGCCGGCGCAGTCTAAAGAATGAAAATGACGGTTCGTCAGTGCGGCGGTAGACCGCACTGACTGCGTGGAGTTTAGAAACCGTTCATGAACAGGCTCTGTGAAAACCATGGCGACGACGCCGGAATCGAGAACACTCGAAGCCGGATCAAGCCGCCGGAGGGTTTCACAGAGGCTGCTAGCCGCCGGACTTCTTCGCTTTGAAACCGTGCTTGATCAGCTCTGCCAAGAGTAGCTCGACGTGATCGCCCTGGATTTCGATGATGCCGTCCTTCAGCGCCCCGCCGGTGCCGCAACGTTTCTTCAACGTTGTCGCCAACTCTTTGAGCGCATCTTCGGCCAGGGGCACGCCGGTGATGGTGGTCACCGTCTTGCCGCCACGGCCCTTGCTCTCGCGTCGCACGCGGGCAATGCCGTCGCCGGCCGGGATCACGGTTTGTTTACAGATACAGGCGTCCACCGGCTTGCTGCATTCCGGGCAATGACGACCTGCGTCGGTGGAAAATACCAGGCCGCCCAGGGCGGCGAAGGATGCGGCTTTCTTGGCCACCGGCAATCCTCTCGGGAGGACAAAGACTGATCGCAACCTTGGGCAAGGTCAGCGACCGCGAAGCCCCACTCAGGCAGGGGCAGCGCTACTGCATCGGAAAGCTTTGAACGCTGGACTGAATATCTGTAGGCCAACCTCAAACTACTCGGTGCAGCTTGAAAAGGTCGCGCAGTGTAACGGCAAAAATCGCGATTGCTAAGTGCCAATCGGCGCCAATTCATGTGTTCTTTGCGACGCCGCTTTGCTGCGCCTTGAGATAGCGCTGCAACGCCGCCAGAGAGTCCGGGCAATAAGGCTTTTCGGTGATTTCCCGCATGACCTGCTCAACCGGAATGAATCGCGCTTCGAGGACTTCCTCCGGTTGCAGTTTCAGCGGGCCGTCCCACACGGCGGAAAACGCCGAACACCATAGGCGATTGCCGGTGTCTTCGAAGTAGAAATGGTCGTGAGCGGTGAGTTCGACGCCGCTGACGCCCAGTTCTTCCTCCAGCTCCCGCGCCGCCGACTCGGCGTAAGTTTCATCGGCCTGGACCATGCCACCCGCGGCGACATCCCAGTAGCCGGGATAAATCGCCTTGCTCAAGGTGCGCCGGTGGACGCACAGCTCACCGGCGGAATTGAACAACATGATGTAGGTGCCGCGACCGATCAGCCCGCGCTCGCGCAAATCGGAGCGCACCAAGGCGCCGAGCAGGTTGTCCTGCTCGTCGACCCAGGCGATCTGTTCGGCATCCGAAGCGGCGCGGTGCTCGGCCTCTCTGGCTTGTTGGTCCACGTATCAGCCCTGATTGAGCAATTGGCGCAAATCGATCACGGCAGCGTTAGCCCGGGAAATATAGTTGGCCATGACCAGCGAGTGGTTGGCCAGAACGCCGAAACCGCTGCCATTGAGAATCATCGGGCTCCAGACCGGCTCCTGCGAAGCCTCCAGTTCGCGGATGATCTGACGCACGCTCACGGTCGCGTTCTTCTTCGCCAGCACATCGGCAAAGTCAACCTCGATGGCACGCAGCAGATGCGACAGTGCCCAAGCCTGACCGCGCGCTTCGTAGAACACGTTGTCGATCTGCATCCATGGGGTCTCGACGACTTCTTCGTCAACCTGCGGCACTTCGCCGACGGCCGGGACTTCGGTTTTCAGCGCAGTGTTGAGCTTGACCCGTCCGACGCTGGCCGACAGCCGCTGCGACAGCGAGCCGAGACGGGTACCGACATCGCCCAGCCAGTTGTTCAAGTTGTCGGCGCGGGCGTAGAACAGCGCGTTTTTCTGGCTCGGATCCGACAGGCGCGCCTGGTAGCGACTCAGGGAGTTGATGCCTTCCTGATACTCCGACTCGCTGGACGGCAGCACCCAGCTCTTGTTGTCGAAGTTGAAGCGCGGTTCAGCCTTGGCCAGATCGGCGTCTTCGGCCGACTGCGATTGCGAACGGGCAAAATCCTTGCGCAGGGCGCGGGTCAGGTCACGCACCTGCACCAGCACGCCGTATTCCCAGCTCGGCGTGTTGTCCATCCACAGGCCCGGCGGGAAACGATCGTTGGAAATATAGCCGCCCGGCTTGTTCAGCAAAGTGCCGGCGACGGTCTTCAGGGTTTCGACCGTCGTGTAGCCGACCACCATCTGCTTGCCTTCCTTCTCGGCAGCCACTTGGGCATTTTGCGCGACGGGAAACAGTTCCGGCTCCTGACTCCAGTACCAGCCCAGGGCAATGGTCACCAACAGATAAATGCCTACCAGCGTGGCCAGCGCCCGGCTGAACAGCAGCCCGCCCACATAATTGCGGGTGGCCGACTTCGGCTCGGCGGCACGTTCAGGCGCGCTGCCCGCGCGGTTTTTCCAGTCCAGCATGGCGTTATCCTTTCGATCACTTGGGTTCAACGGTTCGACCACAACCATACAACATCGTGCTAAGGCCTAGCACCCGCCGCTAAAGATAAGCCGCAAATCGTGTGGACGAATGACGCTTCGCGCCGGACTAGGGGTTTCCCTTATATCCGGACCGCCGCTCGCCGCCTGGAGGGGATGCCGGACACATCCGAAATACGTGTTCGAGACACCGCTGCGAGGTTTGCACATCACCGACGCAAGCCTCCGGTTCATGGGCCTTTGCGCGACGTAAAGGTCGAAAATGAAACCGCTCGGTCAGAAACTGAATCGTACCGCGCAGCAGATTATTGACGTACGACACTCGTCTAAGGGAAAAGAGGTGCTAGCATAGAGCCACCAGTCGATCTCAGCATGCAGCCTAACTAGTAGTCAGGATATGACCGAGCCAGAAGACCCCAGCCGTGAGCGTCTCAAGCAGCACTTTGCCCAGCGGGTAATTCATCAGGCACGTCAGATTCTTGAGATATGGCAGCGCCTGCAACGCAGCGAGTGGTCCACTGTCGATCTCGCCGAACTGAGCGAGGCGAATCTGCGCCTGCTGCGTTTTGCCGAGCGTTTCGAACAGCCGGAACACACCCAGTTGGCGCACCACATCAGCCAGTCGCTGCAAGCGGTGGACGCCAATCGCGGCCGCCTCAGCAGCGGCCTGATCACCGACCTCAATCGTTTGATGCAGCGCCTGTCACGCACCGGTCTGCGCCACGGCGACCAACTCGACCAGACGTTTTTGCCGCCGCTGCGCAAACCGATCTACGTGATGCTGCAGGATCACGACCGCGCCGAACGGCTGGCCAAACAACTGGAATTTTTCGGCCTGAGCGCGCAAGCGCTGGACAGTGTCGCGGCGTTCCGTTCATCCATGGTCGAGCGTTTACCTGCCGCCATTGTCATGGACGTCGACTTCAGCGGCACCGGGGTCGGCCTGAAACTCGCGGCCGAGGCCCAGGTGGGTCTGGAAGAACCCTTGCCGCTGTTGTTCTTCAGCCTGCACGAAACCGACACGCCGACCCGTCTCGCCGCCGTGCGCGCGGGGGGCCAGGAATTCCTTACTGGCACCCTCGAAGCATCGAGTCTGCTGGAGAAGATCGAGGTGCTGACCTGCGTCGCCCAGTACGAGCCTTATAAAGTGCTGATCATCGACGACTCGCGCGCCCAGGCCCTGCACACCGAGCGCCTGCTCAACAGCGCCGGAATCGTCACCCGTACCCTGATCGAACCGATTCAGGCGATGGCCGAGCTGGCGGATTTCCAGCCCGATCTGATCATTCTCGACATGTACATGCCGGCCTGCACCGGCACCGAGCTGGCCAAAGTTATCCGCCATAACGACCGCTACGTCAGCGTGCCGATCATTTACCTGTCGGCCGAGGACGACCTGGACAAGCAGCTCGACGCCATGAGCGAGGGTGGCGATGACTTCCTGACCAAGCCGATCAAGCCGCGACACCTGATTACCACCGTGCGCAACCGCGCGGCGCGGGCGCGCAACCTCAAGGCGCGGATGGTTCGCGACAGCCTCACCGGCCTCTACAACCACACACACATTCTGCAATTGCTCGAAGACTGCTCGTTCCGCGCCCGTCGCGAGAACAAGCCGCTGAGCTTTGCCATGCTCGACATCGATCACTTCAAACGGGTCAACGACAGCCACGGCCATCCGATGGGTGATCGCGTGATCAAGAGCCTGGCGTTGTTTCTCAAGCAGCGCCTGCGCAAGACCGATTTCATCGGTCGTTACGGTGGCGAAGAGTTCGCCATTGTCATGCCCGATACCGATATTGAAGCTGCGCACAAGGTGCTCGACGAGATTCGCCAGCGCTTTGCCGAAATCCACTACCCGGCACAGCCGCAGGATTTGTGGTGCACGTTCAGCGCCGGCGTGGTGGAAATGAGCGATGACTGCGACAGCCTGATGATGGCCAGCCAGGCCGACGAGGCGCTGTACCGCGCCAAGGGTGCCGGCCGCAATCGGGTGCAGACCGCGCGACACTCAAAGCAAAGTGCCACCTTTTCATCGGAATCCACTGATTCGGTCATAACCTTGTAATAGAACCGCAATAAATTCAGGCGCTTACCATTTCTTGCCGTTGGTAGCCGTCATGCGCCTGAAGTTGCTCACCAATCTCAATACCCTGCTGCTCGTCGCCGTGTGCCTGGCACTCGGCGCGACGCTGTGGTGGTCGCAAAAAGCGCTGGAGCGTCCGTATCTGTTGATGGAGCGCTATCTGGGGTTGTCGCAGCAATTGCAGAATGAGGTCGCACGCAATGTCGAGGATTACCTCGCCAATGGCGACGCCTTGCGCTTGAGCAGCGCCGCCCAGGCCATCGAAGCGGTGCAGAAGGAACTCGGCGAACTGCCGCCAGCCCTCGCCGACACCCTGCGCCCGAGCCTGACGAGCCTTCAAGCGTTCAGCAAAAGCGACTTGCTCGCCGCCGGCAAACTGGCGGGCGACCCGCAGGCGCTGTTGCTACAGGCCGAGCGTGAACTGAGCGCCAGCCTCGACCAGCTCAGCGCGTACGCCAACGGCAATACAGCCTATCTGGCACCGCTGCTTGCGGCTTCGCAGCATCTGGGCAAACTGTCGCTGGCGCGAGACAAGCTGGTCAGCAGCGGGCGCAGTGAACTGGCCGCCGATGTCGAGCGCGAGGTGAACAACATGCGCGCCCAGGCTCAGGCGATTGATGCCCTGCCCTTGCTCGGCGTGGTTGCCGACAATCAATCGAGCAGCGACGATTTCGCCGCAATGATGGGCATCGAGAACACCGAAAAAACCGCTGCCGAAGACGCCGGCGTCGCTCTCAAGCGCGAGTTGAACAGCTTGTTGAGCCGTTATCCGGCAGAACTGGCACGCACCCGCGAACAGATCCAGAAGCGCGCCGAGCTCAGTGCCGCCACCCACGAAAAACTGGCCACGGTGCAGCACGCCATCGCCGGCCTGGAACCGGTGGTACGTGCGCAGCACGGGCAGATCCAGAGCGAAGTGCGCTTGATGCAAGGCGTGATGATCGGTCTGATTCTGCTGATCGCATTGCTGATCGACACTTTGCAGCGGCGCCTTGCCCGCACCCTGACCCACCTCGCCCCGGCGCTGTCGGTCTGGGCCGATGGCGATTTCAGCCGCGACATTCAACTGGGCAAGACCAATCGCGAATTGCAGGACATCGAAGCCTCGCTCAATCGCCTGCGCGCCTATCTGGTGGATCTGGTCGGGACCATTCGCGGCAATGCCGAACAAGTGGCGGGAAGCAGCCGTACTCTCGCCGAATTGAGCCACGACCTGCACAGCGGCGCTGAGCACCAGGCCGGCGATACCGCGCTTATTCGCGACTCGCTCGGCGAACTGGAGGCGACCATCCAGCAGGTTGCCGGCGATGCGCAGCAGGCCGCCGACGCCAGCCGTCACGCCGGGCAAGCGGTTGAACACGGCCAGCGCGTGATTGGCTTGAGTCTCACCGGTTTGCATGCGCTGGTCGGCGAAGTTCAGGGCAACGCGCAGATGATCGAACACTTGGCACAAGAGTCAGCAACCATCGGTGGCGTATTGACGGTGATTCGCTCGATTGCCGATCAGACCAATCTGCTGGCCTTGAACGCGGCGATCGAAGCGGCGCGCGCCGGCGAAATGGGCCGGGGTTTCGCCGTCGTCGCCGAAGAGGTGCGCTCGCTGGCACAACGCACCGCTGGCGCGACTGCCGAAATCCAGACGCTGATTGCCGGGCTGCAAACCGCCGCCCGCCAATCGGTCGAAGGCATGCGTGCGCAAGTCGAACACGCCGAAGCCACAGCCAATCAGGCGCAAGCGGCGGACGGCGCGCTGGACAAAATCGTCGGGGCGATTCAAACCATTGCCGACACCGCCGTGCGCATCGCCGAGGTCACCGCGCAGCAGAGTGGCGCGGTCAGCGAGATTCGCGATCACAGTGAGCGCATTCATCAGTTGGGTGGGGACAACTTGCTGCGGATCGGTCAGGGACGTGAACAGGGCGAGAATTTGCTGGTGTTGGGTGGACGATTGCATACAGCCGTTCAGGCCTTCCGCGTCTGATACACCGCTTTCGCGAGCAGGCTCACTCCTACAGGGGATACGCATTACAAATGTAGGAGTGAGCCTGCTCGCGATGGCATCAACCCAGACACCGCCGATCCCGCAGAATGACCGGATCTGAAATCACGGTCACATATCTCGCGCAAACATCGCCCATCGTGCGGCCTTTTGCATGGAACTGGACAGTCATAAAGGCTTTGCGGCATAGTCGCCGGGTTCTGACGACTGCTCATTGATAACAAGGACAATGCAGATGGCAACACTACTGGTGCTGCACGGCCCCAACCTGAACCTGCTCGGCACCCGCGAACCGGGCACCTATGGGTCGACGACCCTGGCGCAGATCAATCAGGATCTGGAACGCCGCGCCCGCGAAGCCGGCCACCATCTGCTGCATCTGCAAAGCAATGCCGAATACGAATTGATCGACCGCATTCACGCCGCGCGCGGCGAAGGCGTGGATTTCATTCTGATCAATCCGGCGGCTTTTACGCACACAAGTGTCGCATTACGTGACGCGCTGCTGGGAGTGAGCATCCCATTCATCGAAGTGCATTTGTCCAACGTGCACAAGCGCGAACCTTTCCGCCATCACTCCTACTTCTCCGATGTAGCGGTAGGAGTGATCTGCGGCCTTGGCGCCAGCGGTTACCGACTGGCCCTGGAGGCCGCACTAGAGCAGCTTGAAAACCAGGCAACAGCTTGAACGACAAGCGTTAAACGCCCCTGACCGACCCTTGGGAGTTGATGATTCATGGATATCCGTAAAGTTAAGAAACTGATCGAATTGCTGGAAGAGTCCGGCATCGACGAGCTCGAGATCAAGGAAGGCGAAGAGTCCGTACGCATCAGCCGTCACAGCAAGACCCCGGCTCAGCAGTACTACGCGCCAGCACCGATGCAGGCTCCGGCCGCTGCACCGGTTGCAGCCGCTCCAGTCGCTGCCGCCGCCCCGGCTGCCGCTGCCGCCCCAGCGTTGAACGGCACCGTTGCCCGTTCGCCGATGGTCGGTACGTTCTATCGCAAATCTTCGCCGACCTCGCCGTCCTTCGTTGAAGTCGGCCAGACCGTGAAGAAAGGCGACACCCTTTGCATCGTCGAAGCCATGAAGATGATGAACCACATCGAAGCTGAAACCAGCGGTGTGATCGAGTCCATCCTCGTCGAAGACGGCCAGCCGGTTGAGTACGACCAACCGCTGTTCACCATCGTTTGAACTGCGGAGAGCCTTTGATGACTGCGAAGTTGGAAAAAGTTCTGATCGCGAACCGCGGTGAGATCGCCCTGCGGATTCTGCGTGCCTGCAAAGAGATGGGCATCAAGACCGTCGCCGTTTACTCCAAGGCCGACAAAGAGCTGATGCACCTGGGTCTGGCAGACGAATCCGTCTGCATCGGCCCGGCGTCCGCCGCTCAGTCCTACCTGCACATCCCGGCCATCATCGCTGCTGCTGAAGTGACCGGCGCCACCGCCATTCACCCAGGCTACGGTTTCCTCGCGGAAAACGCCGATTTTGCCGAACAGGTCGAGAATTCCGGCTTCGCCTTCATCGGCCCGAAAGCCGACACCATTCGCCTGATGGGCGACAAGGTTTCGGCCAAGCACGCGATGATCGAAGCGGGCGTACCGACTGTTCCAGGCTCCGACGGCCCATTGCCGGAAGACGAAGAAACGGCGCTGCGCATCGGCCGTGAAGTCGGTTACCCGGTGATCATCAAAGCCGCCGGCGGCGGCGGTGGTCGCGGTATGCGTGTGGTGCACAAGGAAGAAGACCTGATCGCCTCGGCGAAACTGACCCGCTCCGAAGCGGGTGCAGCGTTCGGCAACCCGATGGTCTATCTGGAAAAATTCCTCACCAACCCGCGCCACGTCGAAGTGCAAGTGCTGTCCGACGGCCAGGGCCACGCCATCCATCTGGGCGACCGCGACTGCTCGTTGCAGCGCCGCCACCAGAAGGTTCTCGAAGAAGCGCCGGCACCGGGCATCGACGAGAAGGCGCGTCAGGAAGTCCTGGCTCGCTGCGTCAAGGCGTGCATCGACATCGGCTACCGCGGCGCCGGTACGTTCGAGTTCCTCTACGAGAACGGTCGTTTCTACTTCATCGAAATGAACACCCGTGTTCAGGTGGAGCACCCGGTTTCGGAGATGGTCACCGGTATCGACATCGTCAAGGAGATGCTCAGCATCGCCGCTGGCAACAAGCTGTCGTTCACTCAGGATGACGTGGTGATCCGCGGTCACTCGCTGGAGTGCCGGATCAACGCCGAAGACCCGAAGACCTTCATGCCAAGCCCGGGCACGGTCAAGCATTTCCACGCCCCAGGCGGCAACGGCGTTCGCGTCGATTCGCACCTGTACAGCGGTTATGCCGTACCCCCGAACTACGACTCGCTGATCGGCAAGCTGATCACTTACGGCGCGACCCGCGACGAAGCCCTGGCCCGCATGCGCAACGCCCTGGACGAAATCGTGGTCGACGGGATCAAGACCAACATCCCGCTGCACCGCGATCTGGTTCGCGACGAAGGCTTCTGCAAAGGGGGCGTGAACATTCACTACCTCGAGCACAAGCTGGCCAAACAGTCGTAAGGCTGCACGCGAAGTAACTAAAAAACCCGATCCGGCTGGATCGGGTTTTTTTATGGGAGCTCCGCCTGCAAACAGCGCGTTACTACAGCAGTACCAGCGCGAAAGCCTGGTCGTGAATCATTTCGGAGGTTACCGCCTTGCCATTCTTATCAACCACGACGCCGGGACGGTTCTCATACAGCGGCGTGCTGGCAACGCGCGCTTCAACCCTCAATACGCGCTGTGACAAGTTGTCCGCGGGCATGTGCGCTGGTAACGTGTGGGCAGCCCTCGATAATGGATTGTATAACCCGCGAACTGAATCCATGGAATGCTTGAACACTGTTGTGACCCCATTGCGCAGATTCAGCGACACGCCGAAAGTATTCCCCACGCAGAGAGAATACGACCAGTAATCCCACGTAGGCCGCACGCCGTTGCGTCGCAATTCGCTTCTGATCACCCCGCCGATATCACCACCGAACAGCCAGTCCCCGCCCACGAGGGTCGCACGAACATCCTTCGCTTCTCCGCCTATGCGCTTCACCACATCGTCGACCCGTGCCTTGATCAACGAACGAATATTGTGATCGATATGAATGACCGCGCCGATCTTCGTCGCCGGGTTGTACAACGATGCAACCACACACGTCTGGGCATTGACTGAAAACAGATAATTGTCCGCAGCTCCGTCGACCAGCTTCGCCACCACAGCTTCGCCCTGCAACGCGCCCCTGACCGGATCCGGACTGACACGCCCGGGAAAAGCCTCGCGCAGATCCGTGATGCTGCCCAGGTTGCGAACGGTATCATTCCCGCCTCTGAGCCCAACCCGCTCATGTGTCCACTTGCCACGCGGCGTCAGGCGTATGGGCCGATTGTAAATGGCGTTCGGGCGCTGGGCATCAATCAGACTCAGACCGTCGAAATGAGGGTTTTTCTTGACCTGGTAATATTTACCCTTGTGACGAATGTAGTACGCCGGTTGAGCTTGCGTCGTGCTGGGTGCACTGCGCCAGGTACCAAAAAAGACACTATCGTCGGTCACCCGCTGCAGCCGTTCGGGAGCCTTCGCAACCGCCTGTTTAGGCTTGAAGCGCACCTCTCGCACCATCGGCAAGGTTTCTTTCGTTCTTGCCGGTGCCCCGCTCTTCAGGCGCTCGGCCAGTAATGATATGGGCCTTACCGTCTGCTTCAGGCTTCTGAGTGCTTGCCCGAGGAGTTTGATCGCACTGCCCGCGCCGACCATGGCGAACAGAGCTCCCCAGGATGCTTCCAGCCAGTGCAACAGTGCTGCGTCTGTATCGCCCTCCTGATGAGCGCCAAGGGCTTGAGTGACGCTGGCGGCAATAAACGCGGCATCCAGCAGCAAAGCAAAGGGCGGGAAAACGATGCAAAAAGGCGCTGCTGCGAACACCAACCCCTTGACTACCTGCTTTTCGATCACCTCGGCGCGACTGGTGGTGATGTCTGCTACGTCAGTGACCGCCCGTTCAATGCAGGCATTGAACTCTCCCCGGCAATCACCCACACGCTGCCACTCGTATAGCGTATCGACGTGCATGTTCTTCGCCGTCAGTGCCCGCAAATAGCGCGAAACGGCTTGCCGCGCGCCCGCGGCCACTCGCGACATTACGTAGTCATTCAGCGCGCCTGCCGTTTCCCCGCAGAAACTCTCATATCGGCGAAACGTCACGCCATCGGGAGCGTCCGGCATGTAAAGCCAGCTAGCCGCATCAGGGTCAAACCAGACAAAAACATAAACCCCCAACACGATATGCCCACGAATCGCGAACCGGAACACGCCGTCATGGGCCACGATACTGGCTCCCGAGCCCCGCCCGCTCGGCAACTCCCCATTGCTCAACCGGGAGACTTGCCGGACCAGCGCAATGTAAGCCGTCTCAAGTATTTGATTTTTACTTCTGGCGACCCGCAGATCACGGTCCATTTTCGACAGCAACACATTGCGATAGGCATATCGGCGACTGTCATAGGCCGGATCGCCCGACTCGAGATATTTGCCGCGGATCTCCTTGGCGTAGGCGTCTCCCAGATACGCCCTGCGCAGATACAGCGCCAGCTCAGCACTGCGCAGCTGACTCAGGTCCTGGCCGACAGACGAGCGTACGCCGCGATCCGGATGGTTGATCCCCCTGTTTTCATCGTATCCGTAAATGGCCAGATCGAGCAGACTGGAGACTTTCGACTTGTAATCATTGCCGGGCTCACTGTGATCAATCAGGACCGTGGCAGGATCAACCGGCTCCAGCACATTGCGGCTGCGCAGATACGGTGTAATCGCTTCGGCGATGGTGCGTTTGGCAAAATCGACAAAGACCTCGTAGCCGGTCAGCAGCTCACTGAGAACCTGCTGATGAACCTCTAACTCCTGATTAAGGCTGCTGATGCGTCGTCGTGCCTCAAGCCCAAGCGCCGCGTACCAGCCTGGCGAGTGGTCCTGCTCAACCTGCTCGAGATTGTTTGCAAGGCCCATTTGCGCGGCGTCACCAACGCAATCGACGAACGTCTTTG
Source organism: Pseudomonas sp. SWRI81 (assembly GCF_014268545.1). Taxonomy (NCBI): domain Bacteria; kingdom Pseudomonadati; phylum Pseudomonadota; class Gammaproteobacteria; order Pseudomonadales; family Pseudomonadaceae; genus Pseudomonas; species Pseudomonas sp. SWRI81. The sequence goes on along the minus strand of NZ_JABWQS010000014.1, from coordinate 45,395 downwards.
TGCCGCGCCTGATGTCGCGGCTCATGCCCCACAAGCGAGGGTCGTTCGACACACTGAACAGATACGCCCGCGCTTTATCCCCGGTTGCCGGCGAGAGCTGCCGCAACAGATATTCACGACCGGACTCGGTCTGGGTCCATCCCCACAATTCACCGCTCAACTCCACAAGTGAAGGCAGCCGGACCCACTCCTGGCCGTCTGGCTTGTTGGGCGCATACAACAGCAGATCGCTAACACCGCCGGCAGCTTCTTCGCGATAGAACAGCAGCAGATCGGCACACTTCATGCCGTTGGGCAGCGTCAAACCGCAGACGCGCAAACGGGTTACCGACGCCTCGCCATCCCATACCTGTTCGAGACGCTCATGGTCGGCGACCGATAAATGCCCGGCACACCGGGCAACAAAAGCACTTTGCTTGAGTCGCTGCGAAAACCAGGCGCTCAATGCCTCTTTTACGTCTTCGCGCTTGTATTGCCGAACGAGCTCGTGGTGGTAGTCCGTGGGAAGATCCTGCGTCGCCAGCATGTCGGCAATGAAGGGCGATTCCAGTGGCTGATTACGCAGAGGCGTGTCACTGGCCAACCCCGCCACCGAGGCGAAATCCCGACCAATCGGCCCGCCGGCGAGCAGCTCGGTCAGGCTTCGGTTCTGCGTCCGCTCACCAACCGCCGAACGCCACGCCAACCGCACCAGGGTCGTGTCCGGTTCGACCTGCATGTCCAACTGCAACTGGATGAAGTCGATGGCTCGCTGTCGAGCGTAGGCCTGCAACGAACCGTAGCCCTCAAGCAGGTTGTCGAGCACGGCCTGGGCTTGCATGGTCTGTTCTTGATGGTCATGAAGCAAACGTCGATCGGGTTCCTTCAACACTCGCAACCAGTGCGGCAATTGCTCGAAGGCCAGCGCCTCGATAATTTTGCGCTCCCGGGGCGATGCCAGTGAGGTCAATCGATACCGGCGCGCGCCACGCGCCTGGATTTTTTCAATTCTGTCGCGCAGTCGAGCTGCCGTCAGTCCGGCAAGCTGCTCGGGATGGAAGAGTTTTTCGATGTCATCGATATATCGCTGCAGCTTGCGCTCGATCATACGGTCGAACCGTGGCTCCAGCTCCTTGGTCTGCCAGTGATCATGGAGATACTGCTTGTACTGCTCAAGACAATACGCAGCGACCGTATCAACGGTGCGGATGACCGTCTCTCGGCGATCGGCAGGTAACCCCGGGTCCGCCCCTCCGGGCCAGCGATAAGGTGCGTCCCTGACGGCGACGAAGATCAGCGGTTTGCCGTCTATGAGCTTTTGCAGCACGGCATCGACAAGGGAAATGACGAAACCCGGATCGATAACCCCATCAGGGTAATGAATGCGCAATTCGATCAATGCGAAGTGTTCAATCGCTTCCAGCAAGGTCATTTGGCTACCGAGGCGCTTGTCCGTCATCACCTGCCAGCGTGTCACCCGCAGCAGCACTTCCTGCGCTGTCCCCGCCGGCTCAGTCGTTGTCGGCAACGTGTCGCCTGCAATCCCTTGTTGATCCGTCATATCGCCCAGTCCTTTATGCCTTGAAGTGAGCCCTCACTCTATTGGCCGCCCAGCCGCCTGCGGCCATACATATGTATATCGAACCAGGGAATCTGTAACAGCAGACGGCCGTGTCCACTTTGCCGGCGACCTGGCGTAAACTGCGCGCTTTTGCAGCTTCGGGCTGCCCCACAGATTTTTTCAAAGGTGCCCGCCATGCCTTGGCTGCAAGTCCGTCTCGCCATCACTCCGGAACAAGCCGAAACCTACGAAGACGCGTTCCTTGAAGTCGGTGCCGTCTCGGTGACGTTCATGGACGCCGAAGACCAGCCGATCTTCGAGCCGGAACTCAACACCACCCCGCTGTGGTCGCACACTCATCTGCTGGCCCTGTTCGAAGGCGGCACCGAAGCTGCGCCGGTCCTGGCCCACCTCGAGCTGCTGACCGGCGGCCCGCTGCCCGAGCACCACAGCGAAGTCATCGAAGACCAGGACTGGGAGCGCAGCTGGATGGACGGCTTCGAGCCGATGCGTTTCGGCCAGCGCCTGTGGATCGTGCCGAGCTGGCACGCCGCGCCGGAACCCGACGCGGTCAATCTGCTGCTGGACCCGGGCCTGGCGTTCGGCACCGGCACCCATCCGACGACGGCACTGTGCCTGGAATGGCTTGACGGTCAGGACCTGAAAGGCTGCAACGTGCTGGATTTCGGCTGCGGCTCGGGAATTCTGGCGATTGCCGCGCTGCTGCTCGGCGCTAAAGAAGCCGTTGGCACCGACATCGACGTGCAGGCGCTGGAAGCTTCGCGCGATAACGCCGGGCGCAACAACATCGCCGACGAGTTGTTCCCGTTGTACCTGCCAGAGGATCTGCCGCAGGTTCAGGCTGACGTGCTGGTCGCCAATATTCTCGCCGGCCCGCTGGTGGCCCTGGCGCCGCAATTGTCCAGCCTGGTCAAGTCCGGCGGGCGCCTGGCACTGTCCGGCATCCTCGCCGAGCAGGGCGAAGAGGTCGCGGCGGCTTATGCGCAGGACTTCGACCTCGACCCGATTGCCAATCGCGATGGCTGGGTGCGCATCACCGGGCGTCGGCGCTAAAATGACCGCTTGCCTGAACCGGATCGCCGCATGACCGACAGTTTCGTCACCCAGTGCCCGCATTGCCAGACCAGCTTCCGCGTCAACCATGCTCAGTTGAGCGTGGCCCGCGGGGTGGTTCGCTGCGGCTCTTGCCTGCAAGTGTTCAACGCCGCCAGGCAGTTGCTCGAGCAACACGCCGGCAAGGATCCGGTGGCACCGTCGGTAGCCCAACCCGCTCCGGCAGCGCAACCACCGGCCGTCGACACAAGCGCACCGCGGGCGATCAGCCAAAAGCAATGGAGTGCCTCGGAGCTGGACCTGGACAGCCTCGATCTGGACGAGGAACTCGCCCGCCTCGAACAACGCGAGATCCAGCCGATCAGCGAATTCGGCCGCCCGCGCGAAGACGCCTTGAGCGCCCGCCGCGACAGTCCGGAACCGGACGAAGCCGTCTGGCCGGACAGCCTGTTCAGCGAACCTGCCAACGAACGTCCGCAAGACCTCGACAACGCCCCGCCGTCGGCGGAGATCGAGCCGGTCAAATCCGCGCGCACGGAACCCTCGCTGTCGCTGGAGCCGGTGGACCTGGATGACGAGCCGGCGATCCCGCAACTGCGCCTGCACGATCCGATCGATCCGAACGCCCGTCGCGAGCGCCTGTCAGCCGACGAAGACGACGACTTGCCCGCGATCGAACCGCAGCGCAAGAAACGCGGACGCGCCGAGCCCGGCGTCCGCGCCGAAGTGCTGCAAGACCTGACCGACGACCCGCTGCAACTGGACTGGCAGAAACGCCGTTCGCCGTGGGGTCGGCGCCTGCTCTGGCTGGTGCTGGTCGTGCTGGCAGCCGGCGCGCTGGCCGGCCAGTACATCGCCTATCACTTCGACGAACTGGCGCGCCAGGATCAATACCGCCCGTGGTTCCAGCAGGTCTGCCCGCAGATCGGCTGCACCGTGCCATCGAAGGTCGACATCGCCAAAATCAAAAGCAGTAACCTGGTGGTGCGCAGCCATCCAGAGTTCAGCGGGGCGCTGGTGGTCGACGCGATCATCTACAACCGCGCCACATTCTCCCAACCGTTTCCACTGCTTGAGCTACGCTTTGCCGATCTCAACGGTCACCTGATCGCCAGTCGCCGCTTCAAGCCCGGCGAATACCTCAGCGGCGATCTGGAAGGCCTGGCGGAAATGCCGCCGCAAACACCGATCCACATCGCGCTGGATATTCTCGATCCAGGCCCGAAAGCGGTGAATTACAGCCTGAGCTTCCACTCGCCCGAGTGAACGGCTGGACCGGCTCCGGATTGACGGCGGTTTTCTGACTGCACCCCATGCAACCAAACCGCTGGCGATAACGGAATAACTGTTCAGATTTTGTTCAATTGAGCCTTTAACCAGTCATCGAGAGCGGGTATCATGCCAACCCTTTTTCGAACTCTCATGATCCGGCCCCACTTCAGGGAAGTCCTATGTCGGCGGTACGCATCGGCCCATACACATTGCAGAACGGCTTGATTCTCGCCCCGATGGCGGGCGTCACCGATCAGCCCTTTCGTCAGCTGTGCAAGCGTCTGGGCGCAGGGCTTGTCGTCTCGGAAATGGTCACCAGCGACATGAGCCTGTGGAACACCCGCAAGTCGCGCATGCGCATGATCCACGAAGGCGATCCCGAGCCACGCTCGGTACAGATTGCCGGTGGCGATGCGCAGATGCTGGCGGATGCGGCCCGGGCGAACGTCGAGCTGGGCGCGCAGATTATTGATATCAACATGGGTTGCCCGGCAAAGAAGGTCTGCAACAAGGCCGCCGGTTCCGCGTTGTTGAAAGACGAAGCACTGGTGACCGAGATCCTGCAGGCCGTCGTGGCGGCAGTCGATGTGCCGGTCACCCTGAAGATCCGCACGGGCTGGGATCGCGACAACAGGAACGGCCTGACCGTGGCGAAAATCGCCGAACAGGCCGGGATCACCGCGCTGGCCGTGCATGGCCGCACGCGCGCCGATCTGTACACAGGGGAAGCGGAGTACGACACGATTGCCGCGATCAAGCAGGCGGTGTCGATTCCGGTGTTTGCCAATGGCGATATCGATTCGCCGCAAAAGGCCCGTTACGTGCTCGACGCGACCGGTGCCGATGGCCTGCTGATAGGCCGTGCCGCCCAGGGGCGGCCATGGATTTTTCGCGAGATCGAGCACTTCCTGCGTACCGGCGAGCAATTGCCGGCACCGGAGCTGATCGAAGTGGAACACATTCTGCTTGAGCATCTGGCCGCCCTTCACGCCTTCTATGGGGACGTGATGGGCGTGCGCATTGCCCGCAAGCATGTGGGCTGGTATCTCGCAACCTTGCCGGGCGCCAGGGAGTTTCGCGCCCGTTTCAATCGTTTGGATGGTACGGAAACACAATGCGCCAACGTTCGGGAGTTCTTCGCCGAGCGTTACAAGAGCCTGACAGGGGACGAAGAAGGGGTGGCCGCATGACGATGATGACCGAGACTTTAGTGAGTGGAACAGCACCCGTGAGCGACAACGTGAATTTGAAACAGCACCTCAATACGCCGAGCGAAGAAGGCCAGACCCTTCGCGGGAGTGTCGAGAAGGCGCTGCACAATTATTTCGCCCACCTTGAGGGCGCGTCCGTCACGGACGTGTACAACCTGGTGCTTTCCGAAGTCGAGGCGCCCCTGCTCGAAAGCGTGATGAACTACGTCAAGGGCAATCAGACCAAGGCCAGTGAGCTGCTGGGACTGAACCGCGGCACACTGCGCAAGAAACTCAAGCAGTACGATCTGCTGTAAGCATTCAATCAAACCAGAAAGGCGCCCGCGTAAAAAACGGTCGCCTTTTTTGCTGACTTCCTTTGCTTTTGATGGAAATTGAGATGACCGACCAGACTACCCGCCTGCCGATCCGCCGCGCCTTGATCAGCGTTTCCGACAAGACCGGGATCCTCGAATTCGCCAGGGAGCTTGAAGCCCTGGGCGTCGAGATCCTCTCCACCGGCGGAACGTTCAAGTTGCTGCGCGACAACGGCGTTGCCGCAGTGGAAGTCGCGGATTACACCGGTTTCGCCGAGATGATGGACGGCCGGGTGAAAACCCTGCACCCGAAAATCCACGGCGGCATCCTCGGTCGTCGCGGTATCGACGACGCGATCATGAGCGAGCACGGCATCAAGCCGATCGATCTGGTGGCGGTCAACCTCTATCCGTTCGAAGCCACCATCAACAAGCCAGGCTGCGACCTGCCGACCGCCATCGAGAACATCGATATCGGCGGCCCGACCATGGTCCGTTCCGCAGCAAAAAACCATAAAGATGTAGCGATCGTGGTGAATGCCAGCGATTACGCCGATGTCCTGCAAAACCTCAAGGCCGGTGGCCTGACCTACGCCCAGCGTTTCGACCTGATGCTCAAGGCCTTCGAACACACTGCCGCCTACGACGGCATGATCGCCAACTACATGGGCACCGTGAATCAGGCGGCCGAAACCCTGACCACCGAAGGTCGCAGCGAATTCCCGCGCACCTTCAACAGCCAGTTCATCAAGGCTCAGGAAATGCGCTACGGCGAGAACCCGCACCAGAGCGCGGCGTTCTACGTTGAAGCCAAACCTGCCGAAGTCGGCATCGCCACCGCGACCCAGCTGCAAGGCAAAGAGCTGTCGTACAACAACGTGGCCGACACCGACGCTGCGCTGGAATGCGTGAAGAGCTTCGTCAAGCCAGCCTGTGTGATCGTCAAGCACGCCAACCCGTGCGGCGTCGCTGTCAGCCCGGACGCCGAAGGCGGTATCCGTCAGGCCTACGAACTGGCCTACGCCACCGACACCGAGTCGGCCTTTGGCGGCATCATCGCCTTCAACCGTGAACTGGATGCCGAGACCGCCAAGGCGATCGTCGAGCGTCAGTTCGTTGAAGTGATCATCGCGCCATCGGTCAGTGAAGAAGCCCGCGCCATCGTCGCGGCCAAAGCCAACGTGCGCCTGCTGGCCTGCGGCGAGTGGTCGGCTGACCGCGCTGCTGCCTGGGACTACAAGCGCGTCAACGGTGGTCTGCTGGTACAGAGCCGCGATATCGGCATGATCAGCGCCGATGACCTGAAAGTCGTGACCAAACGCGCCCCGACCGAACAGGAAATCCACGACCTGATCTTCGCCTGGAAAGTTGCCAAATACGTTAAATCCAACGCCATCGTCTACGCCAGGAACCGCCAGACCATCGGTGTCGGCGCCGGCCAGATGAGCCGCGTCAACTCGGCGCGCATCGCTGCAATCAAGGCTGAGCATGCCGGTCTGCAGGTTGCCGGATCGGTGATGGCCTCCGATGCGTTCTTCCCGTTCCGCGATGGTCTGGACAACGCGGCCAAGGTCGGCATTACCGCCGTGATCCAGCCGGGTGGCTCGATGCGTGACGCTGAAGTGATTGCTGCTGCTGATGAAGCCGGTATCGCCATGGTGTTCACCGGCATGCGCCACTTCCGTCACTGATTCAACCGGAACGAAATGTGGGAGCGGGCTTGCTCGCGAAGGCGGTGTATCAGTCAAAGCTGCATCAACTGACAGGCCCATTCGCGAGCAAGCCCGCTCCCACATAAAGCGCACCTGCGGCGTCTACAGAATTTGAGGTTTTTGAAATGAATGTTTTGATCATTGGCAGCGGTGGCCGTGAACACGCCCTGGCCTGGAAAGTGGCTCAGGATCCGCGCGTGCAGAAAGTCTTTGTTGCGCCGGGCAACGCCGGTACCGCCATTGAAGCCAAGTGCGAAAACGTTGCCATCGACGTACTCGCTCTTGAGCAACTGGCCGACTTCGCCGAGAAAAACGTCGCCCTGACCATCGTCGGCCCGGAAGTGCCGCTGGTCGCTGGCGTGGTCGATCTGTTCCGTTCCCGTGGCCTGGACTGCTTCGGTCCGACCGCCGGCGCTGCGCAACTGGAAGGGTCGAAAGCCTTCACCAAGGATTTCCTCGCCCGTCACAAGATCCCGACCGCCGATTACCAGAACTTCACCGAGATCGAGCCGGCCCTGGCTTATCTGCGTGAAAAAGGTGCGCCGATCGTGATCAAGGCCGACGGCCTGGCTGCGGGCAAAGGCGTGATCGTTGCCATGACCCTGGCCGAAGCCGAAGACGCCGTGCGTGACATGCTCGCCGGCAATGCGTTCGGCGATGCCGGTTCGCGCGTGGTCATCGAAGAATTCCTCGACGGCGAAGAAGCTTCGTTCATCGTCATGGTCGACGGCAAGAACGTCCTGCCGATGGCCACCAGCCAGGATCACAAACGCGTCGGCGACGGCGACAGCGGCCCGAACACCGGCGGCATGGGCGCTTACTCCCCTGCCCCGGTGGTGACCGCCGACGTGCATCAGCGCGTGATGGACCTGGTGATCTGGCCGACCGTGCGTGGCATGGCAGAAGAAGGCAATGTCTACACCGGTTTCCTCTACGCCGGTCTGATGATCGACAAGGCGGGCAATCCGAAGGTCATCGAATTCAACTGCCGCTTCGGTGATCCGGAAACCCAACCGGTGATGCTGCGGCTGCAATCGAGCCTGGTCTTGCTGGTCGAAGCCGCACTGGCACAAGCGCTGGATAAAGTCGAAGCACAGTGGGATCCGCGTCCGAGTGTCGGCATCGTGCTGGCCGCTGGCGGCTACCCGGGCGATTACGCCAAGGGCGCAGCGATCAACGGCCTGGAGGCTGCCGCGAATCTGGAAGGTAAAGTCTTCCACGCCGGTACCGCATTGAAGGACGACAATGTCGTCACCGCCGGTGGTCGCGTACTTTGCGCCACCGCCATGGGCGCAAGCGTCAGCGAAGCCCAGCAGCAAGCCTATAAACTCGCGGCGGCCATCGACTGGCAAGGCTGTTTCTACCGCAAGGACATCGGCTACCGCGCCATTGCCCGTGAACGTGGCGAAATCCAGGAATAAGATGTCCACCTCGCCCGGCGCGCAATGCCATTGCTCGCCGGGCTGTTCCGCCGTCGCGCATCGTTATATTCTGGCTTCAACCTACGAAGGGATCTCGCCGTGCGCTGGCTCAGGAATGCCATAAGCTTCACCGTCACTTTGCTGACCCTGCTCTGCATGCTCCCGGCCCAGGCCGCCCAAGGCAGTGGCTGGTCGGTATTGCTTGACGATCAGGGCAGCCTGCAACTGAGCGATATCCGCTCCCCTCGCTACACCAATCAATTCAGCCCCATCGATCTTGAGCGCCTCACGGCGGCCGAACCCGAGGGGGCCTTGTGGCTGCGTTTCAGGCTGGCACCGGGCAAGCATGAACAAGTGCTGCGCATCTTTGCCCCTGACCTGTCACAGCTCAATCTTTACGTGCTCGACGGCGACAAGCTGATCGAGCAACGCAACACCGGCACCGACCAGCCACAGGCTGAGCGGCCCCTGCCGAGCAGCGACTTCATGCTGCCGCTGCCGCTGAGCGACAAGCCCCTCGACGTTTATCTGCGCATGGTCTCCGACCATCAGTTGCGCCCGCACATCACCCTGCAGTCGGCGGTGGTCAGCGCGGCCAGTCAGACCCAGACGCTGGTGTTCGGCCTGCTGTTCGGTTGTCTGGGCATGCTGTTGCTGCACAATCTGGTGCGCTACGCCTATTCCCGCTCGCGCAGCAGCCTGTGGCTGGCGGTCTGTGAAGGTCTGCTCGGGTTGAGTCTGCTGCTGTTGCTCAATCTGGCCGGGCCGTGGTTGCCGAACTGGCATGCGTTGCAGACACCCGGCGCCTATCTGGCGTTGCTGCTGACCGCTCCGGCCGGGCTGATGTTCGCCTTGCGCTTCTTCTCCCCGCTCGGGCCGCACCCGCTGAACAAGCTGTTGCTGACAGACATTGTGCTGATCGTGACGTGCAGCCTGCTGTTGCTGTTCGTCAACACGCTGCCGCTGAACATCATCACCTATGCGCTGGTGGCGCTGGCAGGCCTGAGCATGTTGCTGGTGGGGTTCTACCACTGGCAGAAAGGCTACCGGCCGGCGCGTCTGTTCGTCGCGGCGATGGTGGTGTTCAACATCGGCACGCTGATCATCCTTCCGGCGTTGCTGGGATTGACCCTGGTCGCGCCGCAAGGCCTGATCATGACGTTGATGGTGTTCATCTGCATCAGCGGCCTGCTGATGAGCATCGCCCTGGGCGAGCGACAGCGCAGCATCACCGAAAGCCGTTTCAGCATCAGCCGCGACCTCGCCGCGAGCAATGCCGAGATCAACGCCAAAGCCGAATTCCTCGCCAAGATCAGCCACGAAATCCGCACCCCGATGAACGGCGTACTGGGCATGACCGAGTTGCTGCTCGGCACGCCGCTCTCGGTCAAGCAACGCGACTACGTACAAACCATCCACAGCGCTGGCAACGAACTGCTGACCCTGATCAACGAGATCCTCGATATTTCCAAGCTCGAATCCGGGCAGATCGAACTGGACGACGTACAGTTTGACCTCAACGCCCTGATCGACGACTGCCTGAGCATCTACCGGGCCAAGGCCGAGCAGCAGAACGTCGAGCTGATCAGTTTTATCCAGCCACAAGTGCCGCGCGTGATCAGCGGCGATCCGACGCGCCTGCGCCAGACCCTGCTGAGCCTGCTGGAAAACGCCCTGAAAAAAACCGACGAAGGCGAAGTGCTGATCGTCGTCGCCCTCGATGAGCGCAGCAGCAAGCCGCGCCTGCGCATCGCCGTGCAGGACAGCGGCGTGCCGATGGAGGCGGAAGAACGCGATGCGCTGATGCACGCCGAGCTGCACAGCAAACACTTTCTTTCGGCCAATCGCCTGGGCGGCAATCTCGGCCTGGTGATTGCCCGGCAACTGATTCGCCTGATGCACGGCGAGTTCGGTATCAAGAGCGGCGCCACGGCGGGCAGCACCTTGTGGCTGACCCTGCCGCTGGACCCGGACCGCCTGGAACACCCGACCTCGGATCTGGACAGCCCGCTGCAAGGCGCACGGGTGCTGGTGGTCGACGACAACGACACCTGCCGTAAAGTGCTGGTGCAGCAATGCAGCGCCTGGGGCCTGAATGTCAGCGCCGTGCCTTCGGGCAAAGAAGCGCTGGCGTTGCTGCGCACCAAAGCGCACCTGCGCGACTATTTCGACGTGGTCCTGCTCGACCAGAACATGCCCGGCATGACCGGCATGCAGCTTGCGGCCAAGATCAAGGAAGACCCGAGCCTTAACCACGACATTCTGCTGATCATGCTCACCGGCATCAGCAATGCGCCGAGCAAAATCATCGCGCGCAATTCGGGGATCAAGCGCATTCTGGCCAAACCGGTGGCCGGCTACACCCTCAAGACCACCCTCGCCGACGAACTCAACCAGCGCAACAAAGGTCAGGTGGTATTCCAGCCGCAAGTCGTCACGGCCGCCACCGCCGCCAAGGTGCCAAGCGACTTCCGCATCCTCGTCGCCGAAGACAACACGATCTCGACCAAAGTGATTCGCGGCATGCTCGGCAAGCTCAACTTGCAACCTGATACCGCCAGCAACGGTGAAGAGGCGCTGCAAGCGATGAAGGCCCAGCGTTACGATCTGGTGCTGATGGACTGTGAGATGCCGATCCTCGATGGTTTCTCCGCGACCCAGCAGCTGCGGGCCTGGGAAGTCAGCAACCAGCGCATCCGCACGCCGATCGTCGCGTTGACGGCGCACATCCTTGCCGAACACAAGGAACGCGCGCGTCAGGCGGGCATGGACGGGCACATGTCCAAACCCGTCGAGCTGTCGCAGTTGCGCGAGCTGATCGAACACTGGGTCGCGCAACGCGATCAGCAGAATCGAACAGCATCGACCTTCTGAATGAGTTCGCGCCGCCCTTCGATCAGATGTCGAGGCTACTCAGGTATTTGAGCGAGCCAGACACCACTGACTTTTTTACCTTTTCCCGAAACTGGGCGTAATGCAAAATGTTGAAGGTAATGACAGCAATCTGTTCAACGCTATTGTGGATAATTGCCGGATTGCCACCGAAGAGAAAACCGCTGACCTGTTGCCTGACCTGAAATTGCCGGTGATAAATGCCCATCTGCACTTTGTTCGGGCCGCTCGGGAGGCAGGGAATCATTTGAAAGTAGCCGACATTGCCGCGCAGGCTTGTGTCCTCGAACAGTTTGAGCGCCGATGTGTTGCGCTCCATGGCCAGCAGCGCACGCCGCACAGGCTCGGAATACGCCTAGCCGATGACAGTCTCGATGCCTTGGACTGCCTGACCGGCCATCCGAGCACCAGACGGTGTCAATGCAGTTGGTTTCGGCACGTCCCACCCGATAACCCTGAGCACGTTCCTGTAGTACGTGAACCAGTCCCCCACCAGCCCATCCCGTAACGCCGCTCGCGTCGCGTTTTGCGCAAAAGCGGTGCTCATGTAGATGTCCTCTCGCTGGGATGCTTGCACGCCGTTGGCGAATGCCACGACGCTGCCTCCCACCACCGCAGCCTGCGGCGCAATCAGTTCTGTCATGGTGTAATTTCCTTTGGCAACGTCAATACCGCCACACTGCCGGCAAGCCTGTCCGCGACTTTCCTGGCAATCGCATCGCGCGCGACCCCATACCGGGTCTCGGAAAGGTTCGCCCGGGCGTGATGCACCTGAACCGGACCTTGAATATCGCCCGCTTGATAGATCTGTTGAAATGGATTGGGGGTTAACGCTTCTCGCGTCTTGAACTCGACGTAGACGCTTGTGATCGAGGTGGGAGAATCCGCGCAAATAACCAGCAAACGCACCGGCGTCATCGTCGCTGGCAAATCGCTCGAACCAGCCGCTGCAGGCTTGTTCATGTAACTGTGCAGCCGTTGGAGGGCCGCGTCGTCGCTCGGCAATTGTGCAATCTTCGCCAGGATGGTGGCCATTACACGCTGTTGCAGCGGCGCATGACGGGGCAACGCCACGGTAAACAGTTGCAACGCCGTTTCTGCAGTGGTGCTGTTGATCTGCCACGTTTGTTTTGATTTTTGCTGGCGCAGCCAGAAATCATCGAGAACCTGCACGTAAGCGCTGTACCAATTGATATGCAGATTATTCTCGGCCTGTTTATTGGCCACCAACTGCGCCAGCAACGTCGCCTCGATCAACTCACTGTAAACTTCCTGCCCTTCATGCTCAGGAACTATCAATATACACGCACCGACAACCAGAGTTGAATACTCGCTCTCCATATTACTTCCTCCCCAACAAAAAAAAGGCAGTCATCATGACTGCCTTTTTTAATTAATCAGATGTCATATTCTTCGATCTTCGACACAACGTTAAGGCCCAGCCTGTTCTTGATTGTCTCGCGAGCTGCATTAGCGACCAAGGTGTTCTTTTCAAACACCGTTTCGCCGCGGTACAACTTCACGTCACGGACATCTACATCCACAAACAGCACTTTGGTCGAAGTGTTACGGCGCAGAAAACGAACCGCTCCAACCGCCATGATGGCTTCGCCGTTTACTTCGGTGCACGCGCCTGCCGAAATACCGCCTACGCCATTGTTCAGCACATTGCGCTCATAAAGGGTCAATGCGGTATCACGTTTCGTCAGAGCGGCGATCGCGTCTCCCGCCACCTTCAGCATCAGCGCCGTCGAAGGGCCTGGCAGGGCAACGCCAGCAATGACCGAGCCGAGGATTTCGAGCACCAGCTTGTCCATCCGGACACTGGTGCCCGAGATTTGCAGATCGCTGTAGTATTTGCTGATAGGCGTCCAGCCCGCACTGGTCATGACGTCGCGGAACAGCATGTACCACTCTCGCCCTTGATCTTCGCGAGGGTATTTCTTGTTAGCGACAAGGCTGGCGAAGAGAAAGGCGTTTTGTGCGTCGGATCGGTTTTCACCACTGATGTTTCCCGAGAAGGACAAGATACCTTCGCCGACAATGGAGCCCTTGGTCGGGGCCTCTACAGCGTCGCCTGAGTTCAGCCCAAGCGAAGCACTGCGACTTTGAATAACAAACTCTTCGTCAATTTCATAGCATTGCAGATCATTAACGCAATTGGCTACATAGCTTTGTTGCAGCACTAGACTATTCACTTTTATTTCCTTATTTATATTTAAACAAGCCCTCATGAACTTGCAAAACAACAATAGCCAAGCCCCCCACCACTGCACAAACAAAAACATGTAACACCCATTATCAAAGCCCCCCCCTGCACAACTAACAAAGACTAAAAAGCAGCGGACCTGTTCATTTAAAAGCCGATACCCCAAGCCCTTGCGCGACTGATAGACTCCAACCCACTCACTACTTGCAGCGAGACAAGGCCATGCTTCATGTGCTGTTCAGCGTTTACCTGAAGATGCTGGTGCTCTACAGCCCGTTCTTCGTATTGTCCTGTTTTATCAGCCTGACCCGTGGGTATTCGCGCAAGGAGCAACGGCGCCTGGCCTGGAAGGTTGCGGTGGCAACCCTGGTTTCAAGCGTTTTGCTGTATTTGTTCGGACGAGTGATTTTCGATGTGTTCGGCATCACCGTGGATGCGTTTCGCATCGGCGCCGGCAGCGTGCTGTTCATTTCGGCGCTGGGCATGGCCCAGGGCAAACCGGCGGTGCAGGCTGATAATGTGCAGCAGGACGTGACCATTGTGCCGCTGACCATTCCGTTGACGGTGGGCCCCGGCACCATCGGCGCACTGCTGGTGATGGGCGTCAGCCAGCCGCACTGGGACGACAAACTCACCGCGATCATGAGTATTGCGCTGGCAAGTTTCACAGTGGGCGTTGTGCTGTATCTGTCCAATCGTATCGAGCGGATTCTCGGCGACCAGGGCTTGCAGATTGTCAGCCGTTTGATGGGGTTGTTTGTCTGTGCTTTAGCGGCGCAGATTATCTTTACTGGAGTGAAGGGTTATCTGGTGCCTTGAGCGCTGGCACAGCGCAACGCCGCAAACGGAAACGTTTGCGGCGTTTGGTCGAGCAGTGCATGAGACCTCAGCGCAGCGCTTGCACCACCGCTGCCAGGCTCGCGATCGATTCATCGCCGCGCACGGTTGCAAAGGCCTTCAGCCCGTCAGCCAGTGCGAAGATGACTTTTTCACCGGCTATGCCGACGGCCATTTCCAGTGAGTCCTGCGCAATAAAGTTGCGCACGATCAGACTGCGCCCGGTGTCCGGATCGGTGAGAACCACATTGGCTTCGACCCGCGACAGCAGCCAGTGCCCGCACGCCTCCAAACCAAGATCCAGCAGGCACGGTTCTGTCGTTGCCGCCGCGCCGGGACGCCGCACATCGACCACGATGCACGCCAGACGCTGCCAGTCCTCTTGCGAAATCCGGTAACCGACCGTTTGCGCACCGTAGGTCAGCAGCAGCGTGTCGATGCCTTCGGGCAGCAATGCCGAAACCTCTGTGAGTTCATCGCCCACCTCTAGTGCCATGACCTCTTCGTCGCGATGCGCATAACTTTCCGGCAGCCAGACGTGTTCTTTCGGATCTGCGGTGAAAATCAATTGATCGACCGGATCGAACAGCAGCGGAGATTCAGCCCCGCGCGTGCCGAGGAAAACCGCCCACTGCCCGTCGCTGCGACCCGAGAGAACGAACAGATGATCAAGCTCCGCAACGTAGTAGGCGTAGCGGTCAGCAAAGCGCTCGACTTGCAGGACCGGCGCGTGATCATGCCCGCTAAGCAGGGTTCTCAAGCGTGCGCGCAATTGCTCCTCAGTCTGCTCAGGCATCGACGACCAACGGTTTTCCACGCCGATGATCCTGGCAGGCTGGTTATCCAGCAACTGCAGGTTCACGCCGTCGCGGGTTTGCGCGATCAATGCTTCCCCCTGTCGTTGCACTTGAGTAAAAACCCATTGCGGCCAGACCTTCTGCGCCTTGACCAATTGCCCGGAATCGAGCAGTCGATGACCCGACGCAAAAGCCCCGTGCAGCGCTTCGATGGTGACCAGCGGCTGGCGATAAAGCTGCCCCGCTGTCACATCGAGCAACCAGACCGCGTCTTTGTCAGGCGTCAGACCGAGTAGCGATAACTCCCTGGCGTGACCAAGATCGGCCAGCGCGACTTTCTCCTCGATGCACCACGCGGCCAGCAAAACATCACCGCTGACACCGCTCAGGCCAATGATCGGGAATGGCGACGCTTTGTATTCTTTGGCCAGCGCAGGTAACGCACTCAGCCAGTCAGGATTGCGCCCGAGCCAATGCTGACCCACTCCCGCGAATCTGAGGATCCCGGGGTTGTCCTTGCGGTCGCGCCATTGTTCGTCGCTCCTGTTAGTGAGAGGGGGCATTGCGTACTCAAGTGCAACCGCATCCGGTATAGAGGCAGCAGGAGGCACGTCGATAATGTCGATCTCGTACAGTCGACCGTCAGCCTTGGTGGCGATGTAGTGTTTGTCGGTCTGGGTAATCTCGACCACATCGCGTTCGATGACCACGTTTTCGAAATAGCCGACACGGGGTTCGATACCGCGACTGAGCGTCCGGTCTTGTTTGCTGTAGAAGAGCACCGCACTGTTTTGCGGGTCGGAAGGCAGGAGTATCTGCATGTCCTCGGGCCAACCGAGGTTATGCTCGGCCTGGCAACGCTTGCCCGTCCTCATGTTGATCCAGGCCCGGTCCCACACCCGCGATACTGCGTAGCCTTCGACGAAAATGAACGGCGCATAGGACCATTCGCTGACTTGCACAGTCTTGCCCGCCGTTGCGTCCTCAAAGGGGACATCAATGTATCGAAGTGCTGCTTGCGGCTGGAAACTATAGTTCTCTGACGAGAACCTGACTTTGCAGCCGGTCAGCTCAACAGCCTGCTCGGTTATCCGGTATTCAACAGTGGTCACGCCATAGAGATCGCTCCCTGCAAGCTTTTGCGAGACATGCAACGTGCCATCGGCAGACTGCCGGCATTCGACAATGGTTGATCCTTCCTGCGGATTCTTCAAACGGTAGCACTGCACGACAGTTCCGGTGAGCGCATCGGCCCGCCAGACGGTTGCATGGTCCGGATGGTAAAACCACGCATGGCGTGGGCTCACGCCTCCCAACATCAAGCCCTCGTTGACGTCCTTGGGCAGATTGCGCGCATACAGCAGCCGATCCCTTGCCGTGTCGTAATAAGCCGTGGTGAAGACCGGCTGACTCGCTGAATTGAACGGCACCCGAAATTTGAGCAACGGCACATAAGCCGGGATCGATCGCTTGTTTTTCACCTGATCGCGCAGGTAGAGCAGAACGGACGGCGGGATTGCGCTGGGCGTCTGGCCCGCAGAACCGACCTGAGCCGACGCTTTTTCCGAGTCTTTTGCATAGTCGAGCGTGATGGCGACAAGGTGCAGGCTGCGGCTCAGCCAGTCGATCCGGAACAGCCCTTCGGCCAGTTCGATAAAACCGTCGAATCTGTTCAGCGCGATACCATCGACGCGGAGTCCCGGCGCGCTATCGATGCTTTGCGCTGGCTTTTCAACGAAACGGATTTGCGCCACCCGCACCCAGAGCGCCTGCACCGTCCAGGTGACCTGTTCCCAGCCGTGTGCCTGGTCAAAGTTTACGGCCACCAGGCCTGGCGTGAGGCGGATATGGTATTGCCCTTGCGGCGCAATCACCTCGTAAGAAATCTTTGCCTTCCACTCCGGCGGCAAATCCGGAACCACCAACTGGCGTACTGGCTCGGCCAATTGCACCTTGACGGTCGTGGGCATATAGACCGGGTACAGTTTGTAAAGTATGTGCGGCAACGAAGGCGTGCTGAACAGATAGAACAACCGGTTGCCGTGGGCGTCGTATTCCAGTTGTTGCGCCAGCGTGTCGTGCAACTGCGGATAGCGGGTGACAGAAAAAGGTGCGTACCCGGCACTGCCCAGCTGATATTCATAACCGTAATAGCAAGTTGGCGAACATGGCAGCACGACAACTTCGGGCAAAGTTCCCCAGACGCTGCCGACTGCGGGGCGCTGGAATGCACGGGGGATATTGATAGAGTTGTGTCGGTTAGCCGGATCGCTGTCGAACTGCGGCAACTCCAGGGGACCGCCCTTCCAGGGATAAAACTTCTGCCCATCGAACTTGACCCTTCTGTCCAGCAGGTTGAGCTCGGTGATCACCGCTTGAGGCGGAAACTGCAGGACTGATCCGCTGGACTCATAGGACAGTTGATAAGCGTTATAAATTTCAGTCAAAAGCATGCCAATGCCGGCAGCCTTGTCCATGATCTGCCCAAGATTGCTGGCGATGGCGGTCGCACCAATGCCGATACCCAGCAGCGGTATCGACAACGATGCCGCCACCGCCCCCACTGCTCCGCCCACAGCCAGTGCGGCCACATCCAGGCCCAATGCTGCCACGTTGAATGCCAGCGACGTGGAAAACCGCGAACGCTGCTCGTGATTTTCGGCCAGCGCCAGGTTGTAGATATCGAAGCCGATATTGGCCACGGAAAAGGCTACACCGATACTCGTAGCGGCACGCGCCGCCAGCCGCCCGGCCAGAGAAGCCTGGCGCAACGCTTGCTCCCCGGACACCACCTGACGCACCAACCGGCCGATCTGCACCACGTCGCTGACAACGCCAAACCCCAGTTGCGCATAACCGACGTACACCTGAACCTGAAGGGCGACCGCCAGGGCCGGCGGGCCGTCACTGCCCTGATAATCGCGATGACGCATTTCAGTGATCAACGCCTGGATCGCAAAGGCAAAACTCAAGCGGCTGCCACCGTCGGCCTCTCCCGCGGCCCCTGGCTTACCCGCCACGGCGTTGATCAGTTGACCGAGGTGTTTTTTGATACGGCTGAAACGCGCGTCTCGGGTCACGACCTCAAGGGTATTGAGCGGGTTGCGCGAGTCGACCAATGTCACGCTGTAGCCGCCATCATCTGCAACCTTGACGGTCTCAAGCAGAGGCAGATATTCCCGCCCGACGGCGTGTTCGCTGCGCAATTGCCGGGTGGCCTGATCGAACTCGCCGGCCCAGTAGCGCGCATCCAGTTGCGCCAGGCTCTGGCCCATTCGCGAGTTATCGTCAAGCGAGCGCGTCCGTGCGACAGCCTGCTTCTCCCACACGGTCGTGGTTTGCAGGTCGGTGGCAGGAGTGCTCTGCAGGAACCGGTCAACCCGCAGGTTCGACGACAAAACTTTTTCGGCAATCGCCGTGGTGTTCAGCTCGATTACATTAAATGACGGATTGCTCGCATCGGCCAGTCCATAGAGCCTGGCGATTTCTTTCTGATTGGCGCCGAGGCTGGCCTGCATGCCTTGTTGCAGTTGCTCGACCGAGGAAAATCCGTAGAGCGCAAAGTTCGGATCATACAAGCGATAAACCGTCGCGCCCGCGAGCGAGATTTTCGCCACCAGCAATGCGTGATTACCGGTGTCTAGCAACAGGACGGCTGGCGCCGTTTTGCCCTCTAGCGTTTGCATGACGCGGTGCAAATCGTGTGTGCCACGGGGTTGGCCAACTTTATCGAACGCGGTGGTCTGCAGCTCATCCAGCGTCAGCAGCAGCGCGCGCGCATCGGCGTCGTCTGGCATCAGGCTGGCATTCGCCACCCGGCCGATCACTGCGCGTTCGGCGGAATCACCGGCCGTCAGTGCCGCGGCCATCAACAAGGCCAGCGGATAACAACGCCGGCCCGGATCGCCAGAGGTCATCATCAACAGGTCCTGGGGCACCTGCCGCGCGGAAACGGCACCGGCCTTGAACAGGGCTTCACGCACCTGCCCGCCGCGCTTGAAAATTTGCCGGTGGTATTCGCGTTGCGCGGTGCGGTTGATCTGCCCGATGCGCTCCCCCCACTGCTGCACGGTGAGTGGTTCATTCAAGGCACGCACCTTCAGCTCCCGCGCCGTTTGCGTATCAGACGCCAGACCACGGGCAAGCCCGGCCTCGAACATCGGTGATTTGCCCTGACGGAGGAGGTTTTCGATGGCGTTGTAGCGGGCGAACAAGCCGCCGGTTTCGGTGCGCCGGGCGAGGTCCACGGCCGCTTGCCAGGCGCCGGCAAAACCTGCGGCATCCAGACTGTCGGCCGCGAATATCGCGCCGAGCATGACGCGCTGACGAGGGCTGAGGTGTTCCGGGGTCAGTTTGCCGTTGGCCAACTGAGTCAGCAGTTCGTTGACATTGCTCGCGGTCTCGGCACCATGAGAAACTGGCAGCTCGCCTTGCGGTTGCGCGAGGATTTGCTCGCGGACATCAAAGCCGATGGAAAAGGCTTTATCAAAGCGGACATCGCCACTCAACTTCTCGGCCATGGCGCGAATAAACGGCTCGCCCAACTGATCCGTCAGTTGCTGCAGCACCGTTGTCAGCAGCACCGGTTTGCCTTCGATGACGGGCCAGCCTTGTTTAAAGATGAGGGTCTGCTGCTTCAACAACTCTGCCAACTGACCGGCATAGCGAGACTTGAGTTTGCCGGCTTGCCATTTTTCCTGCTCGTTGACCAGCCATTGATCTTCGTCGGCATTGACAGTCCAGCCAGATATCAACTCCTCTTCGGTCTGAACGTTATAACCATCAGCCAGCCTCAAGTGTTCTTGAATGTTGACTTCATCGCGCGGCAGAAGATGGGTTTCTATAAAGTTCTTTGTGCCAGTAATCGCCGCACCAGGTCCCGTAAGAGCGATAGTGCCTCGTGCGCCAATGCGAATGCCGTCACGGTAGTAACCGATAATCGCCTCGCCCAACTTGCCGAGAAACTGCTGCTGTGTATACGTAAGTTGCGCTTTCTCGATTTTCTCGCTCATCACCTTTTCTATAACGTCGAGCATTCCATCGGTCTGCGACCAATCAACCGCTGACGCGGTAGCCAAATGCTGCACAGCATCGAGGCAGTCATAGTTAAACCGGACCAACTCCATCACGGCGAGCGTCATGCCGCTTTGCGGCTGCGCCAATAGATGAGCATTCATTTCTCTATCAAATTGAGTACCCATACGCAAACCATGGGCAGGACTGAACACATCAACCGGCGCGACAAATATCTGTTCGATCCCTGGTTTACTACGCGCAAAAGCGAGAAGCGCATCTTTGTCCCTGGTGGGCAAGGTATCCGTTCGATCGGCATAGCGCAGACGATCACGACCCGGCATCAATGTCTCATCGTGGTTAAGTAAAAGCTGCAATAGACCAAGTCGCTGTTTCTCGTCATACCCACTGATATCAACATCGCCAGGTTTTTCAGCCAGCGGCGGCAAGTAATCCATGTCACTGTAACGACCGCCCTCCAGATACAAGGCTTGCAACCGCACAACATCGCTCGCCGCCGCAAAGTTGCCGCGCATGCCCACTTCGCGTTGATAGACATCGGCTAAAAAATGCCCGGCGAATTCGTGACGGACATCGCGCAGCAGCAAGTCGTTACCGATCATCGCCTGATGAGTCTGCAAACACTGCTGGCGGAAGGCTTCAAGGGTTGTCCGGTCTTTACCGTAAGCGCGAACCATCAAGTCAATCCGGGCCTGGTCTGCCTTGCCTTGCCAGCGGGGGTGCTGCAAGTAGGCAAACATCTGCTGTTTCAATACCCGTGCACGGTCTTCGATCATTTGCGACAGCACATCCGCCCGGCTCACCTTATCGCCTCCGGACTCCATCGCATGGGCTCGCGCGCTATCATGAATCACCCGATTCATTTCAAAAGCCAGCAACGCATCGCTGTCATACCAGAGGTTGAACCGGTAACCCTGAGGTTCCAGCACCCGGCGCCAGACGTTCATGTAATCGCGCTGGATAGCGCCCACTTGACTGCCGCCAACCCAGACGAAATGCATGATTTTTGGCACTGGCTGGGGGGCGTCAGCGAGAATACTCAGCGTTGCAGACAGGCGAGCAATGGAGTCCTGCAATTCGCTTCGCACTTTATTGATCGCCGGCGGCACGGGCGATGGCTTGCGCGATAACAATAACTCGAGGCTCTCCCGAAACAGGCTGAGTGCCCGAAGTTTATCGGCCATGGTTATTGGCTGAGACAAACTTTCAAACAGCGCAGTCAGCGACCTGTACTCGACAGTGTCAGCAAACGCCTGGAATTCCTTTTTCAGCGCCGCGTAATCCTCTATCGAAAAAATATTGAATTGCTGCACATCCGCGCTTTTAACCGCCATGAACTTCGCCCTTGATCTGAATTAAAGTCCGGACCAAGTTATTGCGCCATCAACCACATTTCAAACAGCAAACGACTCAATTGATTACGTGAGAAACAAGTTACAACAACTGCACCAGCTCAACGAACGATCCTGCAACTTATGCGCACTAGCAGATTATTTCCAAGAACAAAAGAAAGCGCGTTCCAGAGCGAAACGCGGCTTCAATTTGAATATTGGCACACAAGCGGGACATTCGACTGGATGTCACGCCACAGTTACTTGCTTACAAATGGCCTTGGGCGCACGGCTCAGGAAACAGGCTTCTGTCCATACCAGCGCGGCGTGTAAACCCACTCCCCGCCCGTTGCGCGAGCGAAGGTGCACGTCGTCGACGATCCAATCAGCACCATGGTGCGCATGTCCACCTGATCGGCAGTCAATGCGCCCAACGTGGTGGTGCGCAAGGTCTGGCCCGGGCGTCCAATGTCGCGTCCCAACACCACCGGTGTTTCCGGCCGGCGGTGCTGCGCGACGATCTCCAGCGCGCGGCCTAATTGCCACGGACGGGCACGGGAGATCGGGTTGTAGAACGCGAGGGCCAGATCCGCTTCGGCGGCCAGGTCCAGGCGTTTCTCGATAATCGACCAGGGCTTGAGGTTGTCCGATAGCGACATGACGCAGAAATCGTGGCCCAGTGGCGCGCCGGCCTGTGCAGCGGTCGCGAGCGACGCGGACACACCCGGCAAAATCTCCAGATCGACACGGTGCCAGGCGGGATCGTCCGACTCATGCAGCGCTTCGAGCACCGCCGCGGCCATCGCGAACACGCCCGGGTCACCGGACGACACCACGATCACCGAGCGCCCTTCGGCAGCCAGCCTGAAGGCGTGGCGGGCGCGCTGCATTTCTTCGCGGTTGTCGGTGCAGTGCTGCACCTGATCGTCGCGGAACGGGCCGGCCATGCGCACGTAGGTTTCATAACCGAGCACGTCGGTGGCGCGGGCCAGTTCGGCTTTCACCGCCGGCACCATCAGCTCGGCGGCGCCGGGGCCCAGGCCAATCACCGCGAGACGACCGCGTGGACGGCCGATTCGCGACACGTCCAGCGGTTGCTCGGCAATCGCCACCGCGAAATTTTCAATGCCAATCACGTTCGCTTCAGGCACTGCGACACGCGCTAATGCCTGAAGATCGCTTTGCGCCGCGACGAAGCGCAGCGGCACGCCCAGTTCAAGCGCAGCCTGGTGCACGTTCGCCGAAGCCATGTCGGTATCGGCCGCCACCAGGCAGGCCAGTGCCGGCACGGCGACATTTGCCTGCTGCAACGCAGTGCGAACGGCGTTCGGCAGGTTCGCCACTTCAGCACTCACCGCCACCGCGACACTGCGCGGGTAGATCAGCAGTTCGTTGGCACTCGCCTCACGTTCGGCGCTGCCGACATGGATCGAGCGCTGCGCCTGTGGATCCTGCGGCAACTGCGCCTGATCCAGCCACGGCGCCGCGCCCTCGATGCGCACGCTGTGTCCGGCCAGCAGGTCCGAGACAAAGCGCTTGCCCGACTCCAGATCCGCCAGCGCATAACCGCTCGGCGGATTGAGCAGGCAGGTGCCGAAGCGCAACTCACCGCTGGTGGTGATCGCCGGCGCGACTTGCAGCGCGGCCGCGATATCACGCGCCATGACGTTGACCCCGCCCAGCCCGCCGAGCAACGGCACCACCGCGCTGCCGTCTTCGGCTATCGCCAGCACTGCGGGTTCGGCGCCCTTCTCCAGCAGCAGCGGCGCCAGCGTGCGGATGACGATGCCCGCCGCACACAGGGCAATGATCGGCGTGTCCTGCTGATACAACGTGCGCAGGGTCGCGCCAAATTCCTGATACGAGCAATCGGCGCCGTCGACCCGCCCGGCGAGGCCGTGGATCTGCGCCGCCGGATAGACCTGCTGGATGCGTCGGGCCGTGGCGAGGCTGCCTTGGCCGAGAATGACGATGGCGGGAGTCGATTGGCTCATCAACCTTGCCACCGTTCGCCCGGGACGATGATCAGCGAGAAGTACGGCGACGACATCGGCTCGACCTGATCCAGCGGCACGATTTTCTGGTTGGCCATGGTCGCGCGCTCGACGTACAACGCACGTTCGGCCAGACCCAGTTCTTCAAGCACCTGACGTACTTTGGGGAAATTGCGCCCCAGCTTCATGATCACCGCAGCATCGGCATCGGCCAGCCGTCGTTTCAGGTCTTCGTGGGGCAGCACACCGGACAGCACCGACAGGCTCTGATTGCGATACACCAGCGGCGCGCCGAGCACCGAAGCACCACCGAGCATCGAGCATACGCCGGGCACCACTTGCGCTTCGTAACGCGTGGCGAGGCGGTCGTGCAGATACATATAGGAACCGTAGAAAAACGGGTCGCCTTCGCAAATCACCGCCACATCTCGGCCAGCGTCCAGATGCGCAGCCACGGCCACGGCCGCTTCGTCGTAGAAATCGCTGATCACTTGTTCGTAAGACAGCGGCGCCGGCAGCGCTTCGGTGGTCACCGGGTACACCAGCGGCAGCAGGTTCTGCGCATCCTGCAGGTGCGCTTCGATGATGCCGAAGGCGTTGCCCTTTTTGCCCTTGGCAACGAAGTACGCCACCACCGGCGATTCGCGCAGCAGGCGCAAGGCTTTGACCGTAATCAGTTCCGGATCACCGGGACCGACACCCAGGCCAATCAAACGTCCTTTTGCCTGCATCATTCGATCTCCGTGGCGAGGGCATTGACGGCGGCGGCGGCCATGGCGCTACCGCCCAGACGCCCTTGCATGATCACGAACGGCACACCCCGGCTGTCGGCAGCCAGGGCCGCTTTCGACTCGGCGGCACCGACAAAACCCACCGGAAAACCGAGAATCAGCGCCGGTTTCGGTGCGCCGGCATCGAGCATTTCCAGCAAATAGAACAGCGCGGTCGGCGCATTGCCGATCACCACCACGCTGCCCTCCAGGTGCGGACGCCACAGCTCCAGCGCCGCTGCCGAGCGGGTGTTGCCCAGTTCGCGAGCGAGCTCTGGCACGCTGTCGTCGCGCAAGGTGCAGATCACTGGGTTATTGGCCGGCAGGCGCGTGCGGGTTACGCCTTCGGAAACCATACGCGCGTCGCACAGAATCGGCGCACCGGCGGCCAACGCAGCGCGCCCGGCCTGGCCCGCGCCCTCGGAGAATTGCAGACTGTCGACGGCCTCGACCATGCCGCAGGCGT
This sequence comes from Pseudomonas sp. SWRI81, assembly GCF_014268545.1. Classification (NCBI taxonomy): domain Bacteria; kingdom Pseudomonadati; phylum Pseudomonadota; class Gammaproteobacteria; order Pseudomonadales; family Pseudomonadaceae; genus Pseudomonas; species Pseudomonas sp. SWRI81. The sequence continues at coordinate 20,539 of NZ_JABWQS010000014.1, read as the reverse complement.
GGATCACTCGCACCGCGAGTTTTTCCAGATCGGCAGGGATGCGCGCCAGATTGGCCTCGCGGCGAATGATCGCGAAGGAGTTGCGATAGATCTCCTGACCGTCGCGGATGTAATCAAGCATCAAGGGGGCTCCGGGAGCGGGCGTCGAGCAAAGCTGCGGCCGCTTCAATAGTAAGATTGCGTGCGTGCAACGCGCCGAAACCGGGCGCGTCTGCATTGCGAAAATAGAGGTCGTAATGACCGGGGGTTACTGCCAGCAACGTCGCCGGCGCGCAGTGGGCCGCGGCGCAGGAGCGTGAGCAGCCCGAGAGGTGCACGCTGAGCCCCGCCGGTAGCCGAGACGCCAGTTGGCGAGCATCCTGTTTGGTGTTGGCCAGGCCTTTGCCACAGCCATCGGCTCCGGTGCAGGCAATCACGCGTGCCAGCGGTTCGGCTGAATCAATCAACAGACCCAGCGCCTGCAATTGATCCAGCACCTTGTCGGTATCGGTCGTCTGCACGTTTGGCACCAGCAGGCTTTGCCACGGTGTGAAACGCAGGCTGCCGTCGCCGAACTGACGAGCCAGTTGCGCCACGCCGCGCAGCATCGCCGGATCGAGTCGCCCCAGTGGCGGCACCGCGCCGACGTAGCACCGACCATGCGCGTTTTGTTGATGCGCGCCGATGTGCAGCGCGTCTGCCGAAGTCGAGCGCTGCCAGTTGCTGATCGGTTTGACTGGCACCCGCTCGCGCAACTGGTCAAGGAATGCGAGCCTTGGTAATTCGTCGAGCAGATGGCGCATGCGCGTCTGCTCTGGTCGGGCCATGTCGAGGAACCCTTCGAGCACGGCGACCACCAGCGCGTGGCCGTTATCCAGCGTCACCGCGCCCAGTGCGCGATCCGTCGGGCAACCGGCCAGACCAAACGCCCAGAGGACTTCGCCCTCACGCTCGAACGCCGACAGCCATAGATCATGGGGATGTTCGAGCATCGCCAGCGCTTCACCGCCGTCCAGTTGCACGGCGAACTTGGCGCTCAGCTCATGGAAGCGCGGATGGCTTTGCAAGGTGTCGAGGACTTGCTCCGCGAGCGGGCGCGTGTCGATACGCATCTGCCGGTCGACCCCGGCCGTGGGGCTGAGCATCAGATTGCGCACATCGTCGCCGGCAGCGTTCTTTGGCCCTAGGCCCGCGGCGAGCAAACTGGCGATCAGTGCTGCCGATTGCTCACCGATCCCGCGAATCTGCAGATTGCCGCGATTGGTCGCTTCGATCGCCCCGCCCGCAAACTGCTCGGCGGCGGCAGCCACGGCCTCGGCTTGAGCGGCGCTGATCGAACCGCCATCGAGCTTGATCCGGCAGATGCCGCCGTCCAGTGCCTGGACGATACGCAGCAACCCCGGGCAGGCCGAGGGGCGTAAGGCGGTGGACATCGGGCGTTCGTTCAAGGGGCTGACCGGTTGTGTGGCGAAGGCGCTTCGCGGACGAAGGCGCGGTATTATGCCTGCTTTGTCCGGCGGCATGAAAAGTCTGCCCGTCGGAACGGCATGTTTAGAGGAATATAAATGTCACCCTGGCTGACGATCGTGGGAATCGGTGAAGACGGCTTCAAGGGCCTGGGCAAAAACGCCCGGCGCGCCCTGCTGGGCGCCTCGCGGATCGTCGGCGGCCGGCGCCAGCTGGATTTGCTGCCGCTGTGCATCCGTGGCGAACGGCAGTTGTGGCCGAGCCCGTTTTCCCTCGCGCCGTTGCTGGAATCGCGCGGCGCGCCGGTCTGCGTGCTGGCCAGCGGTGACCCGATGTTCTACGGCGTCGGCGCCAGCCTGGCGCGTCAGGTGCCGAGCGATGAGATGCTGATTCTGCCGGCCCCCTCGTCCTGCTCGCTGGCCGCGGCGCGGCTTGGCTGGCCATTGCAGGAGGTGACGATTGTGTCGCTGGTGGCGCGACCGCTGGCGGCGCTCAATGCACAACTGTTCAGTGGCGTGCGTCTGTTGCTGCTGAGCAATGACGGCAGCACCCCGGCGGCCGTTGCGCAGTTGTTGCGTGAGCGCGGCTTCGGTGCCAGTCGCATGAGCGTTCTGGAGCATCTGGGCGGCGATGCCGAGCGACGTTTCGATGCCACAGCCAACCAGTGGACTGACACGCCGATTGCCGACCTCAATGTGATTGCGATCGAGTGCCTGGCCGACACCTGTACCCCGCAACTGTCGCGCCTCGCCGGCCTGCCCGACTCAGCCTTCCGGCACGACGGCCAACTGACCAAGCGTGACGTGCGCGCCATCACCCTCGCCCGTCTTGCGCCAACTCCCGGCGAACTGCTCTGGGACGTCGGCGCCGGCTGTGGCTCGATCGGTATCGAATGGATGCGCGCCCACGCAGCCTGTCGGGCACTGGCTATCGAGGCCGACGAAGGCCGTCAGCAATTGATCGAACACAACCGCGATGCGCTGGGTGTACCCGGCCTGCAACTGGTTCGCGGCAAAGCCCCGCAAGCGCTGGCCGGACTGGAGCGCCCGGACGCCATTTTCATCGGCGGTGGCGTGACCCGCGAAGGCGTGTTCGAGACTTGCTGGGAACAACTCAAGCCCGGCGGCCGTCTGGTCGCCAACGCAGTGACCCTGCAAAGCGAAATGGCCCTGATGCACTGGCGCGATCAATACGGCGGCGAACTGACCCGCGTTCATGTCGCCCAGGCGCAGCCGCTTGGCGAGTTCGACACTTGGCGCCAGGCATTGCCGATCACCCTGCTCGATCTGGTCAAACCTCTCGATGCGTGACGAAACCGCCGAACACCCCGCGCCCCTGCGCAGTGGCCTGACCACCGGCAGCTGCGCCACGGCCACCAGCCTTGCCGCCGCGCGCCTGTTGCTCACCGGCGAAGGCGCTGATGCAGTGCACATCACTCTGCCCAAGGGCAAGCAGGTGCAAATGCGCCTGGAGTTCTGTCGCCTGAGCGAGGACGGCGCCGAGGCCGGCACGATCAAGGATGCCGGCGATGACCCCGACGTCACCCACGGCGCCCTGCTCTATTCGCAGGTGCGGCTGAGCGCCGAGCCGGGGACTCGCTTCAACGCGGGCGTCGGTGTCGGCACAGTGACGCGACCGGGTCTGGTGCTGGGCGTCGGCGAACCGGCGATCAACCCGGTGCCGCGCAAAATGATCGGCGACCATCTGGCCTTGCTGGCTGCTGAAACCGGCTACGGCGGGGGCTTCGATGTCACGGTCAACGTCGAGGGCGGCGAAGAGCTGGCGCTGAAAACCATGAATCCGCGCCTGGGCATTCTTGGCGGCTTATCGATCCTCGGCACCAGTGGCATCGTCCGGCCTTTTTCCTGCGCGGCCTACATCGCCTCGATCCATCAGGGCATCGACGTGGCGAAAACCAACGGTTACCTGCACATCGCCGCCTGCACCGGCAACGCCAGCGAAGACACCATGCGCAGGGTCTACAACCTGCCGGAAATCGCTCTGATCGAAATGGGCGACTTCGTCGGCGCGGTGCTCAAGCATTTGCGCAAGGTGCCTGTGGATAAACTCAGCCTGTGCGGCGGCTTCGGCAAAATCAGCAAACTGGCGGCCGGGCATATGGATCTGCATTCGCGGCATTCGAGCATCGATTTGCCGCAACTGGCGCAGTGGGCGGCGGCGATTGGCGCGGACGCAGCGTTGCAACAGTGCATTCGTGAGGCCAATACCAGTCAGCAAGCCTTGGCCATGGCCAGTGCGGCGGGGGTCGCTTTGGGTGATGAGGTGTGCCGCCATGCCTTGAACTTCGCCCGCAGCGTGGTGCCGGCGCAGGTGCAGGTCGAGGTGTTTGCAATCGATCGCCAGGGCGGGATTGTCGGGCATGCCGGAGGTTTTGCATGAAGCGGATCTTGCTGCTGGGCGGTGTCACTGAAGCGCTGGCGATTGCTCGCACACTCGGCCCGGAACACATTTACAGCCTCGCCGGTGTTGGCCGCGTGCCAACCGATCTGGTCTGTCAGGTTCGGGTCGGCGGCTATGGCGGCGCCGAGGGTCTGGCGCAGTTCATAGTTGAAGAAGGCATCGACCTGCTGCTCGACGCCACCCATCCCTACGCCGCACAAATCAGCGCCAACGCCGCCCGCGCGGCGCAACTCACCGGTATCCCCTGCTGGGCCTTGCGCCGCCCGGCGTGGCAACCGCAAGCGGGCGATGACTGGCGCGAGGTGGCCGACTGGGCCGAACTGATCGCCGCCCTCGCACCGTTCCAGCGACCGCTGTTCACCCTCGGCCGCGAACCACTGCAACACCTCGACGAAATCCCCGCCCACCAGTTCTGGACCCTGCGCGCCCTCGACGTCTACCCCGGCAACGCACGTTGCGAAGTCATCGGCGCACGCGGGCCGTTTCTGCTGGAAGACGAGCGAGCACTGTTTGAACGCCGGCAGATCGACGTGCTGATCAGCAAAAACAGCGGCAGCACCGCGACCGAGCCGAAGCTGGACGTGGCACGCGAGCGCGGGGTGCCGGTGCTGGTGTTGAAGCGGCCGGGGTTGCCGCGGGTTGATCGGGAGTTTCGATCTGTGTCTGAAGTCCTCGCTGCCCTCGCAACCTTCAATCGTATTTAAATCAGTCGTACCGTCACTCCGGTGTACATAGATCATCTGGACGACACAGACCATTGTAGGAGTGAGCCTGCTCGCGATGACGTCAGCACAGCCAGCACCTCATTGCCTGACACACCGCTATCGCGAGCAGGCTCACTCCTACAATTTCCCGGGTTCGACTGAAGACCTGACCTGAATGATAAATGAGAGCAACGATTCGATTCGCCAGCGAAGACGTCTGGTCTTCCGGCACATGACTTGAATCCTACAAACGCGCCGGACACTGCCCACAACAACTTAACGAATCACTGACTATCGGCAGTCAGCGTCCACCTCTAGGCTCGACGTCTTCGATTCCAAGGGCGTACATATCCAATGTCACAAGAATTCGCCCGTTTTGACGCCGCCGAGTACCTCAAAACTCCCGAGGACATGGCGGCATATCTAGATGCCTGTTTTGACGATGATGAAGGCGACGGCGTCCTTATCCGTGCAGCGCTCAATGACATCGCCCGGGCTCAAGGCATGACACAAGTGGCGCGGGATGCAGGTTTGGGCCGCGAAAGTCTTTATAAAGCGCTGAGTAGCACTGGCAATCCCGAATTCGCAACTATCATGAAAGTCATGAAGGCTCTCGGCTTGAGATTGCATGCCGTAACACTTTAAAAGCACTGCGACACCAAACCGCACGACGCTTTTTTACTTATCGGCGCTGATCAGGCTAAATGGGCCGCGCCTGATCGCCCACCCAACGGACCTGCCCCATGAACCGACGCCGGTTAGCATTTGCCTGGACCGCCTGCTTTGCAGTGCTGTTCAACATGCTCGCCATGCCGATGAGCGGGGCGATGGCGCAGACGGCCAGTACACCGGTCGGGCAAATACTCTGGAGCAGTTTCTGCACCGGCAGCGGGATGAAGATGGTGGCGATCGACATCGGCGCCACCGATCAAAAGGCCCCGGCAAACGACAGCCATTCGAACATGCAGCATTGCTGGTGTTGCTCAGGCTCGGCGCCGCTGGTGGCGCTGCCGGGGCATTCGCCGCAGTTGTACTTCGCCCGATTCGAGAGCAATCGCAGCGTCGCGCCCGTCTCGCTGCAAGCCCCGACACCGCGCCAGCAATGGCCGAGCCTCAATCCCCGCGCTTCCCCTCTGGTCTGATTTGTTCGCGCAATCACCTGCGTTTCAAATCGTTCCGGAGAACTGCCATGTTCAAGAAACTCGTCGTCCTCGCTGCGCTGTTGCTGCCGGCGTGCTTCGCCCACGCCCACGAATACAAAGTCGGTGCGCTGGAAATCGCCCATCCATGGTCGCAAGAGCTGCCGCCGAATGCGCCGACCGTAGCCGCCTATTTCATCATTCACAACACCGGCAAAACCGCTGACCGACTGCTCGGCGTCGACTCGCCCATCGCCCCCGAAGCGCAACTGCACGAGCATGTCATGCAGGGCGATCTGATGAAGATGCAGCAAGTGCCGGGCGTGGACATCGCGCCGGGCGGCACCGTGACGTTTGCGCCGATGGCTTATCACGTCATGCTGCTCAACCCGACCGATCGCAGCCAGCTCAGCGACGGCAAACGTTTCCCGATGACCTTGCATTTCGACAAGGCCGGTGACGTTACCGTTGAGGTCGCCGTGCAGAAGAAGCCACCAGAAAGCGCCCAGGCCCACGTGCACGCTCAGTAACCGAACCGGCTGACTTCGCCCATGCGTGCGCTGCGCATCAGGCCATTCACGCAACGCCGTCAGGCTCGACACCTGAGCGGCGGCAGCTGGATCGCCCTGTTCGCCATGTTGATGATCTTCATCGGCCCACTGATTTCTCAGTCGATGCCGATGGATCAACACGCCTCGACATCAATGCCAATCAGCCCGGACATGTCGATGGACATGCCGGGCATGGACCACAGCGGCCATGACGCCAAGCCCGCTGCCGAGCATTGCCCGCCGCAATCCTCGCATCATGTGCTCTGGGAAAAGTGCGGCTATTGCAGCCTGCTGTTCAATTGCCCGGCACTGACCGGCGGCGGCGACTTCATCGCCTTCAACATCCCGCCGCTGAATACCTTCACCGCGCCCTCGCCGCGTCTGGGCCATGCCCGCCAACCCTTCTTCCCCGGCGCTCGCACCCGCGCCCCGCCCATCGCCGCGTAAACCCGCACCTTTGATTGCACACGGTTGAGAAGACAGCTCCAGGCTGCCGGCCGTGTTGTTGACGACTGTTCGATGGAAATTGTCATGTCCAGGTTTACTGCTGTTTCACGCGTGGATTCTGCCCGCGCGTTTTTTGCCGCGAGCGAATCGCCGATTCGTTTCAGGCACGCGACTGCCGCTCTTTGCGGCGTACTGCTGGCGCCATTGGCATTGGCCGATGATCACGCCGCGCACCGCGACGAGCTGAGCCCGACGGTGATCACCGCGATCGCCCCGAGTTCGCCGCTGACCATCGTCACCAACCCCAAGGACCCGCGCCAACCGGTGCCGGCCAGTGACGGTGGCGACTATCTGAAAACCATTCCCGGCTTCGCCCTGGTGCGCAATGGCGGCACCAATGGCGATCCGGTGCTGCGCGGCATGTTCGGCTCGCGCCTGAACATCCTCACCAACGGCAGCATGATGCTGGGTGCCTGCCCGGGCCGGATGGACGCGCCGACTTCTTATATCTCCCCGGAAACCTACGACCAGCTCACCGTGATCAAAGGCCCGCAAACCGTGCTTTGGGGACCGGGCGCATCGGCCGGCACGGTGCTGTTCGACCGGGAGCCGGAGAGCTTCGGCGAACTTGGCACTCGGGTGAATGCGAGCATTCTGGCCGGCTCCCATGGGCGTTTCGACAAAGTTGTGGACGCTGCTGCCGGCGGGCCGCTGGGCTACGTGCGGGTGATCGGCAACACCGCGCAGTCCGACGATTACCGCGACGGCAACAACGACATCGTCGCCTCGCGCTACGACAAGTGGAACGGTGACATCGCCCTCGGCTGGACGCCGGATGCCGACACCCTGATCGAACTCACTGCCGGCAAGGGCGACGGCGAGGCGCGCTACGCCGGGCGTGGCATGGACGGTTCGCAGTTTCTGCGCGAGAGCCTCGGCCTGCGCTTCGAAAAGTCCAATATCACTGACGTGCTGGAGAAGCTCGAAGCGCAGGTCTATTACAACTACGCCGACCACGTGATGGACAACTACACCCTGCGCACGCCGTCCGGCACCGGCATGATGGCGGGGCCCATGGCGTCCAACGTCGACCGCCGCACCCTCGGCGCACGCATCAAGGCGACCTGGCGCTGGGCAGACATTGAGCTGATCACCGGTCTCGATGCGCAGACCAACGAGCATCGCCAACGCAGTGCCATGGGCATCGATACCTACAAGCACCTGCCCTACAGCAAGGACGCCGATTTCCACAACTACGGTGTGTTCAGCGAAATGACCTGGTACGCCGCCGAGCGTGATCGCCTGGTCAGCGGCGCGCGGCTCGACCGAGCCTCGGCCAGGGATTATCGGCAGAGCATCGGTTCGGGGATGATGGCCCGCGCCAACCCGACCGCCGACGATACCCGCGCCGATACCCTGCCAAGCGGCTTCGTGCGCTACGAGCATGACCTGGCCGACAGCCCGGCCACGCTTTACGCGGGCCTGGGACACGCGCAACGCTTCCCGGATTACTGGGAGCTGTTTTCGCCCAAGTCCGGCCCGACCGGATCGCTCAACGCGTTCGATTCGATCAAACCGGAAAAGACCACACAGCTCGATTTCGGCGTGAACTACAAAAGCGCCGGACTCGAGGCCTGGGCCTCGGGCTATCTCGGCGTGGTGCGCGACTACATCCTGTTCGATTACACCCCGGGAATGATGGGCATGAGCACGTCCCGCGCCGAGAACATCGACGCGCGGATCATGGGCGGTGAGCTCGGTGCCGCTTACAAGCTCAGCGAACGCTGGAAGGCCGATGCGACCCTGGCCTACGCCTGGGGCAAGAACAGCAGCGACGGCACGGCCCTGCCACAAATGCCGCCGCTGGACGCACGTTTCGGCCTGACCTACAGCGAAGACCACTGGAGCGCCGGGGCGCTGTGGCGCGTGGTGGCCGCGCAACACCGCATCGATCAGAACAAGGGCAACGTGGTCGGCAAGGATTACGCCCAGAGCTCGGGTTTCGGCGTGTTTTCGCTCAACGCTGCCTACCGGATCAACCGGCACTGGAAGGTCAGCAGCGGCGTCGACAACCTGTTCGGCAAGGCTTACGCCGAACACCTGAACCTGGCCGGCAACGCCGGATTCGGCTACCCGGCCAACGACCCGCAAGCGATTAATGAACCGGGGCGCACGCTCTGGACCAAAGTGGATATGAGCTTCTGATAGTCAACCCCACCCCATGTGGGAGCGGGCTTGCTCGCGAAGGCGGAGTGTCAGGCGACATCAATGTTGAATGTGCCGCCGCTTTCGCGAGCAAGCCCGCTCCCACAGGGAATGCGATGTTGCAACCTGAACGAACAACGAAAAGAACCAAGCCTAGCGGAGCACACGTGATGCAAAAGCCCCAACCGAATTTCTACAACCTGGCCTGGCGTTGGCATTTTTATGCCGGTCTGTTCGTCGCGCCATTCATGGTCATGCTGGCGCTGACCGGGATCATTTACCTGTTCAAGCCGCAGCTCGATTCATTGATGTACAGCAGCCTGCTTGAAGTGCCGAGCGGGCACCACACCGTGCCGGCCGATGACTTGCTGCAACGGGTCAAAAACGCTTATCCACAAGGTCAGGTAACGCAATACCTGCCCCCGCCGAACGCCGAGCGCAGCGCGCAATTCGTGGTGAAGAATGCCGGCCACGAACTCAACGTGTTCGTCGATCCCTACCACGGCGACATCCTCGGCGAGCAGGATGCCAAGCAAAACCTGCAAGCCATCGCCCGCGCGATTCATGGTGAATTGATGATCGGCACCGTCGGCGATCGCCTGATCGAAATGGCCGCCGGCTGGGGCGTGGTGCTGGTGGTGTCCGGTCTGTTCCTGTGGTGGCCGCGCGGTCAGGCCGCCGGCATTCTGTGGCCACGGCTGAACAGCCGCGGCCGCGTGTTATGGCGCGATCTGCACGCGGTCACCGGCTTCTGGGGCGCGACCTTGTTGCTGCTGATGCTGCTCAGCGGCATGACCTGGACCGGCTTCTGGGGCAAGCAATACGCGCAGGTCTGGAACGTGTTCCCGGCGGCGATGTGGGAGAACGTGCCGACCTCGGACATCGAAGCCCGCAGCCTCAACAGCACCACTCGCCAGACCGTGCCCTGGGCGATGGAAAACACACCGATGCCGATGTCCGGCGACCACGCCGAACACATGGCCCACGGCAACGCCCACGCCGGTCCAGCCGCCCCCGACGTCAGCCTGCAAGCGGTGCAGGACATCGCCAGCGAACGCAAGGTCGAACCCGGCTACAGCATCACCCTGCCGACCACCGCCACCGGTGTGTTCACCATCGCCGTATTCGCCGACGACCCACGCAACGACGCGACGCTGCATGTCGATCAGTACACCGGCAAGATCCTCGCCGATGTGCGTTTCGAGCACTACGGCACGGTCGCCAGAGCCACCGAAATCGGCGTGATGCTTCACGAAGGCAAAATGTTCGGCACTTTCAACCAGATCGTCGTGCTGCTGATTTGCCTGATGATCCTGCTCAGCGCCGTCAGCGGTGTGGTGATCTGGTGGAAGCGCCGCCCCGAAGGCAAGTTTGGCGTACCGCCGCTGCGCCATGATCTGCCGACATGGAAAACCGGCGTGGCGATCATGCTGGTACTGGCCGTGGTGTTTCCGTTGGTGGGGGCTTCGCTGGTGGTGGTGTGGTTGCTCGATCGGTTTGTGCTGCCGCGAGTCGCCCGGCGCACGGCTGATATGCCACGCTGAGATAAGTGGAGCGGGCCGTTTCTACTGCCCGCTCCAGCGTTTTTATGCAGACTTACAACTCATCGCGCAGCCTGACAGGCCCCGGAGTCGGGCTCTGCTGACGTCGGGTCCGCCAGGTGTTGCCCATGCGGCCGGTCTGATGCCAGTAATGGCCGGCCACCAGCACCCTGAAATCACCCAGTTCCATAAGCCGTGCCAGAAACTCCCCGGGACTGAGCCGGCTTACCCAGCGTCCGCCCTCAAACGTGACGGCCCGGGTCGACAACAGATTTTTTTCCGCCTGCGAATACACAGGGGTGTACTTGAGCAGCACGCCATGCGGTGTCGAATAGTAATAGTCCTGGATACTCAGGCCTTTCTCGACAGGCTCGTGGGTATGCGCAAGCACCAGCGCAGGCGAGGCGAAATTCGCGTACACCTGATCGGCATCCGGCACCAGCAGGGTGTTGCCTGAGACGTGGAGTTGATGGGTGGCCACCAGCGCATATCCCGCAGGATAACGCGGCGCCGGGTTACGCCAACTGACGGCAGAATCTGCCCCGGTGCGGATTATGCGCACGAGCGGATTTTCGTCGCCGACGACATAAACCATCGGCTCCAGTGGCACAAATCGGCCGCTGGAGCGCTGCGCCAGAACCGCGCCCTCGTAACCGGTGTCGACCACGGCGTCATCCGTTCGCTGATGGGCATAGCGAGCTGCGTCGTCGGGATGATGGAATATCGGCCCCAGCGCCGGAACCGGATGGTCCCGCCAGCGTTGCTCGGCGCGGACATCGACCTGACGCGGCTGCCAGTCTTGTGCCACTTGGCCATGACGTGACCAGTATTCGCTGGTCTCGATCACATCGAGCTGGCCGGCGTGGGCCATCCGGCGCAGATAGTCGGCAAACCGGAAGGTGCCGCTGGCAATGTCACGCTCATCGGCCGCCGCCTGCTCCATCGATACAAAGGCGTTGGGGCGCAACTCGATCTGGCCGAAGCGGTCGTGGAACTCACCGGGTTCGAACGCATGGAGTTGCAGGCGCAAGAGCGCGCCGTCGGCGCAGGAGAAATAGATGGGCCTGTATCCCTGTGGCGTATTGGCCTGCGCACACGCCCGCTGCACGTCGCTTGGGGGGAAACAGAAATACTGCAAATCATCGTTCGGCGCGCCAAGAGCCGGCAGTGCCGAGCGCAGATAAATCCCGTACAGGGCAAACCCTTCAGTGAGCTTGCCTTGCTCGAATACCCGATCAAGTGCCAGCGCCGACTTTTGCACTTCGACTGGCAGGCTGGCGATGTACAAACCCTGCGGCGAGCAAGAGATGAAACCGAAGGTTTGGGTGTCTCGACTCAGCAAAGCCTCGTGAACATACCGCGCAGCCGCATCGGCCTGAACAAATGCCGGACTGCACGCCGGAGCGCTCGTGGCTTTGCTGTAACCCGACGGCGGCGGCAGGCTGATCGAAGAGGTCGGCCACTCGTTCACCGTACCGGGCATGCCCCACAGCAAACTGCCGACCACCACATGCAGATGACCGGCCTTGGCCAGAGCGTCGACCCACGCAGAGGGCAGCAACTCACCACTGTGAATGCATTGTTTGATTTTTTTCGCATCGAACGACTCAGGCACAGCCTGGTACTCGGCGAGGGTAAACAGAAAATCAATGAATAACTGATCCCACAGGCCCGGCTCATAACGAATCAAGGCACCGTCCGGCGCGAACAGGTATTCACTCAAGTGCCTGTCCCGCAGGTGCACAAATGCCGAATACAGCGTGTGGACCGAGAGCATGTTGGCGTAGATCTGCTTCTCCACTGACGACAACAGCACTGAAAGTTCTCTGGCGACTCTTGAGCGATAACGTGCGATCACCTGGCAGCCTGCCGGAAACGAGCCGAGTGCCGGATTCTCCTCCGGGTAGATTTCGCCGATGTCAAAATCCTCCCGGGATATTTCGATGGGCGTGGTCGCGACATACAAGCCGTCGGTCCTTTTCAGGATTACGCCGCCATAAGGCTTATGCGTCATGCCGGGTATAAGCCCTTTGGCATATACCGCCGCGTCATCGGCGCTTTGAAACACCGGCGTCAGCGCCAGGCGTTGCGGGTAGGCACTTGGTTGCCAGTCGGTCGTGACAAGGCCCGCCCTGTCCCAGCACCGGCTCGTGCGCATGACCGTCAGTTCGCCGCTGCTGCCGACGACCCGGACAAAGTCCTCTGCTTGCATCAGTCCTTGGACAAGATTGCGCTTGAGCGTGTCCAGCCGCAGCCGTGGTGAATCGTCATCAAACAGCGTGCTGGTCGTATGTTTTACATATTTGAGCAGGGCACCATCGTGGGTGGAGATATACAGCGCAGCCCTTGCCAATGGCGCGAGCGAGCGACGGCGCGCGTAATACACCGAGATCGCCAGATCGTCAGGCGCGATAAAGTGCTGCGCCAGCCAGACATCGGCAGCATTCGCCGGCACCTTTACCTGTTGGCGCGAGTAGAAGCAGGCGTGCAGGTGAAAGCCTTGCGGGTATTGGTACCAGGGTGGCGTTCGCTGCACACCGAACACGGCTTGCAGCTGGAATACGTTGTTGCGCTGGTCGCTGACGGGCACCAGTTCACTGGCAATGTAGGCTTCGCGATTGTCGTGCTTGAGGATGAAGCCGAACCACGGACGAGCCTGATCCTGTAGCCGCGTGTCGTGCGCATAGCGGTCCAGCGCCGCGTCATCGGCACTGGAGAAAATTGCGCCAAAGGACACCGGTTCAGGGCGCCTCAGGGTTAAAACCGCAGTCAGCAGCGGCGCAGACCACGTCGCCGCTATTTGCCCACGGCCGCCCCACAGAGTGTTGTCCAGCAGGGTCGTCATGCGAGCGGCCGCGGCCTGCTCGCGAATCAACGCTTCAGGCAGGACAGTGCCATTGTCCAATCCCGCCGCCAATGCACCGGGCTGTTCGGGCGTGCCCAGACGACTAGACAAATCGCGCGCCAACGCTGTTGCGGACGGTTGATAGCTGATCAGACTGTTTGGCGCGCCTGAAACATACAGCGCGATGTTGTCGAGCAACACCTGCCGGGTCTCTTCGACACTGAGCATCTGCAGACTCAAGGCAGCCTGCTGACGACTCCAGTGCAAACTTTGAACGTGCAACGGGTCGAGCCGCGACAAGGCTTCGTGGGCGACATACCGGGCATGCAACACGCAGTCATCGGGGAAAATCGACCGCCCGTTGCTGTCGAGGGGATAGAGCATACCCAGCCTCAGCGAAGCGATGTCACCTACCAGCGGCTCAGTCGCGACAAACCCTTGCGGGGTCTGAAACACGTAGCCGGCGCGCTGACGCTCGCGGCGCTCGCCAATCTGTTCGTGGGCATACCGCGCGGCATCGTCCGCCGATAAAAATGAGCGACTCAGCACCGGCCAGGGAAAGTCCGCGTATGGCGTCCAGTCGAGGTCGACCCGACCGAGCCGCGCCCACAGCGGGCTACCCCGCAGTACCTCAACGGTCCCGGCGAGGACCAGCATCGCGACAAATTCGCGCGGACTTAGGGCGCCGCTCGCCAGTTTCGCCTGCACGCCGCCATCGCCAATCGTTCCGTCGGCCTGGGCAACACTCAGCGCCGCTTCGATCGGGCTGCCGCTGAAGGTGTATTTCAGCATCGCGGCGTCCTTTGTCTGCAAGTACAACGACAACGGTTCGCCGGGGGCAGACAACTGCCGGCTTTTGCCATGGCAGGCGACGGCCCAGGCGATTGCCTGTGGCGTGAAGAAACTCTCGTATAACCACGGTTGGGTGGCAGGTAATTGCGCGCGGGGCGGTCCGGACGCGTCATAAAAACCCTCCAGCGCGTAACCGTCCGGAAGCTTCAGCTGACCACCCTCGCCGGGCGGAAACAACCGCGCAGGGTCCCACGCCGCCAGACCGGCCGGGCGTGCGAGTGTTGCGACGAACTCCTTGCCTGCACGTTTGCGCAGCACCAGACCCGAAGTCTGCGCGCCCTTGAGCTTCAACGCAGCCAGCACTGCCCGTTCGGCACTGACGCAGACGCGGGTCATCAGTGGCATCTCGCGCACCACGCCTTGGGCAAAGGCCTGGCCTGGTTGCCAGTCCGGCGGCACGACACCAACGGAGTGCCCCCAGTCGGCATTGGCAACGATGACTTTCAATTCGCCGACAGCGGCAAGTTTGTTGATGATGCTCATCACGTTGCGGGTCCAGGGTTCTGGGCCGGGACGCTCACCTGCTTCGTGCCAGCGGTAGTAATCCCGTTCCTGCGCCGAACCGCTCGACGAATATTTCAGCAAACTTCCATCCGGGCCAGAGAGATAACTGCTGCGAAAGTAAGCGCGCCCATCGACATCGCCCATGAAATCGCTACTGGAGAAAAAACCGAGAAAGAGCCGTACGTTCCGCTCATTCAGTTGCGGGTAGGCTTCGCCAATATCCTCGTGAAGGGCAGGATGGCTATGGAGGTTTGCCGCAAAACGGTAGCCCTTCGGCGGTTGCAGATCACCCGACGCATCGAAGTCGATAATGGTGCTCAGATCGAATGTCGTGGCCTCGCCTGATATCGGTGAGGTGGCCACGAATTTTCCATCCGGGCGAATCAGAATCACGCTGCCATATTCTTTATCGACCTTGGGTGGAATTCGGATATGCGCCCAATAAGCAGCATCTTCCTCTGACAGGAACGCCGGGCTCAGAGGAGGCACCCTGGATTTTCGCGGGGAACCCGCCGCACGGCCGAACCGGCCCGACACATCATTCATAAGACATCCTGCGCAAAAGAAATCGGCATACACATCGAATGAGTGTCTGCCCGTCCCGCGCGCAGGCTGCGGTAGATACTTATCGTTTCTGTATCGATTTGCGCGCCTGCGACCGGCGCCCCAATCTGGCGCACACCGTTGCACCAGCGCCCCCGCAATGTTCGTTGCTGGTGCGCGCCCTCTGCGCGCAACCGCTCTAAAACGACATTTTGCTGCCTGGACCCGACCGGGCACAGCCCTTGCAAAACACCCCTTCAGTCGTCCGCCTCTGCCAACCAGAAAAATTAAATGTTCACGGAGATCGCACAATGAAGCGTCGCAGTTTGATCAAGGCTTTCACACTCTCGGCAAGCATTGCCGCGATGGGCATGACCTGGACTGTCCAGGCGGCCGAAACCATCAAGGTGGGAATTCTGCATTCGTTGTCCGGGACCATGGCGATCTCCGAAACATCGCTCAAGGACATGGCGCTGATGACCATCGACGAGATCAATGCCAAGGGCGGCGTCAATGGCAAGCAACTCGAAGCCGTCGTGGTCGATCCAGCGTCGAACTGGCCGCTGTTCGCGGAAAAGGGCCGGCAACTGCTGACCCAGGACAAGGTGGCGGTGGTGTTCGGTTGCTGGACCTCGGTGTCGCGCAAGTCGGTGCTGCCAGTGTTTGAAGAACTCAACGGCCTGCTGTTCTACCCGGTGCAGTACGAAGGCGAAGAGATGTCGCCGAACGTCTTTTACACCGGCGCCGCGCCAAACCAGCAAGCGATCCCGGCGGTTGAATACCTGATGAGCGAAGAAGGCGGCAGCGCCAAGCGCTACTTCCTGCTCGGCACCGACTACGTCTATCCGCGTACCACCAACAAGATCTTGCGCTCGTTCCTGCATTCCAAAGGCGTGGCCGACAAAGACATCGAAGAGGTTTACACACCGTTCGGTCACAGCGACTACCAGACCATCGTTGCCAACATCAAAAAGTTCTCCGCCGGGGGCAAGACCGCCGTTATTTCTACGGTCAACGGCGATTCCAACGTGCCGTTCTATAAAGAGCTGGCCAACCAGGGCCTGAAGGCCACCGACGTACCGGTGGTGGCGTTCTCGGTCGGCGAAGAAGAACTGCGCGGCATCGACACCAAACCACTGGTGGGCAACCTCGCAGCGTGGAACTACTTCGAGTCGGTGGAAAACCCAGCGAACAAGAAGTTCGTCGCCGACTGGAAAGCCTATGCCAAGAAACACAACCTGCCGGGCGCCGACAAAGCGGTGACCAACGACCCGATGGAAGCCACTTACGTCGGTATCCACATGTGGGCGCAGGCGGTCGAGAAAGCCAAGTCCACTGACGTCGACAAGGTTCGTGAAGCGCTGGCCGGGCAGACGTTTGCCGCACCGTCGGGCTACACCCTGACCATGGACAAGACCAACCACCACTTGCACAAGCCGGTGATGATCGGCGAGATCCAGAGCGACGGTCAGTTCAACGTGGTGTGGCAGACCGAAGGCCCGATTCGCGCCCAACCGTGGAGCCCGTTCATTCAGGGCAACGACAAGAAGCCGGATTATGCGGTGAAGAGCAACTGAGTCACCGGGTGTCAGTCTTGCGCCTGGCGTGAGGCTGATGCAATTCCCAGTGGGAGCGAGCTTTTGTGGTGAGGGGATTTATCCCCGATGGGTTGCGAAGCAGCCCCAGCACCATCAGTGGCGGTGTATCAGTTCGATCGCGTCGACCGATATCGCGACTGCTTCGCAGTCGAACGGGGATAAATCCCCTCGCCACAAAGGCTCGCTCCCACAATGTCCGCGTCAAGGCGACTGACTATGCCCACTGCCCTTTACCGATTTATCTGCGTACTCGCACTTTTGCTGCCGATGTTGGCCCACGCCGGCGACGCCGAAGACTTCGTTGCGGCCAATCCCATGCAGCAGGCCAAACTGCTGGAAGCCTGGGCTGCGCAGCCCGACCCGGCCCGTATCGAATTGCTCAACGCCCTGCAGCAAGGCGAGCTGAGCATCGACGGTCAAACCAGAACCCTGCGCCTGAACAATCGCCTGCGAGGTCTGATCGACACCGCCATGGCCAGCCACCAATTGCTCGCCGCCGACGCCAAACTCCGTCTGAGCGCCGCGCAGCAATTGCAGAAAAGCGCAAAACCGGCACAGCTGAAATTTCTCGACCAGCAACTCGCCGCTGAGAAAGACGCAAGCGTTCACGCCGCCCTGAGTCTGGCGCTGGCCAATCTGCAATTGGTCGACAGCGACCCGGCAGTGCGTCTCGCCGCCGTGCGTCTACTCGGCGAAACCGGCGACCCGCTGGCGCGCACGCGCCTGGAAGGTCTGCTCGAACCCGGTGTTGAAAGCGATGCCGGCGTGCGCACGGCCGCCGAAACCAGCCTCGCCCAGGTCAAGCGCAAATTGCTGATCGGCGAAGTGCTCGGGCAGGCGTTCAGCGGCATGTCACTCGGTTCGATTCTGTTACTCGCCGCCCTCGGTCTGGCGATCACCTTCGGCCTGCTCGGGGTGATCAACATGGCCCACGGCGAAATGCTGATGCTCGGCGCCTACTCGACTTACGTAGTGCAGTTGATGTTCCAGCGTTACGCCCCGCAAGCCATCGAGTTCTATCCGCTGATCGCACTGCCGGTGGCGTTTTTCGTCACCGCCGCCATCGGCATGGCACTGGAGCGCACGGTGATTCGCCACCTCTACGGTCGGCCGCTGGAAACTCTGCTCGCGACCTGGGGCATCAGCCTGATGCTGATTCAGCTGGTGCGTTTGCTGTTCGGCGCGCAGAACGTTGAAGTGGCCAACCCGGCGTGGCTGTCCGGCGGCATTCAAGTGCTGCCAAACCTGGTGCTGCCGTACAACCGCATCGTCATCATCGCTTTTGCGCTATTCGTCGTCGTGCTGACCTGGCTGCTGCTGAACAAGACCCGCCTGGGTCTCAACGTGCGCGCCGTCACCCAGAACCGCAACATGGCCGCCTGCTGCGGCGTGCCGACCGGGCGGGTCGACATGCTCGCCTTCGGCCTCGGTTCGGGCATCGCCGGCCTCGGTGGTGTCGCACTGAGCCAGATCGGCAACGTCGGCCCCGACCTCGGTCAGAGCTACATCATCGACTCGTTCCTGGTGGTGGTACTCGGCGGCGTCGGCCAACTGGCGGGCAGCGTGCTCGCCGCGTTTGGCTTAGGGATCGCCAACAAGATTCTCGAACCGCAGATCGGTGCGGTGCTCGGCAAGATCCTGATCCTCGCGCTGATCATTCTGTTTATCCAGAAACGTCCGCAAGGCCTCTTCGCACTGAAAGGACGGGTGATCGACTGATGAACCAGCCTCTACTTGTCACCGCCACACAAAAGGCCGGGCCGAAAGTCACGTTTGCCATCGGTGGCGTAGTCCTCGCGTTGCTGATCGTCTTGCCGTTGCTGTCGCTGCTCGCGCCGGACCATGCCCTGCACGTTTCGGCTTATACCCTGACACTCGTGGGCAAGATTCTCTGCTACGCCATCGTCGCCCTGGCGTTGGATCTGGTCTGGGGTTACGCCGGTCTGCTGTCGCTGGGCCACGGTTTGTTCTTTGCCCTCGGCGGCTACGCGATGGGCATGTACCTGATGCGCCAGGCCGCTGGGGATGGCTTGCCGGCGTTCATGACCTTTTTGTCGTGGAGCGAATTGCCGTGGTACTGGACCGGCACCAGCAGTTTCCTCTGGGCGATGTGCCTGGTGGTGCTGGCGCCGGGTCTGCTGGCGCTGGTATTCGGTTTCTTCGCCTTCCGTTCGCGGATCAAAGGCGTGTATTTCTCGATCATGACCCAGGCCCTGACGTTCGCCGGCATGCTTCTGTTTTTCCGCAACGAGACCGGGTTTGGCGGCAACAACGGCTTTACCAATTTCCGCACGATTCTCGGTTTCGGCATTACCGAACCGGGCACCCGTGCGGTGTTGTTTCTGGCCACTGTGCTGTTGCTGGTGGCCAGCCTGTTCATTGGCTGGCGACTGGCGCAAAGCAAATTCGGACGAGTGCTGACGGCGCTGCGTGATGCGGAAAACCGCCTGATGTTCTGCGGCTACGACCCGCGCGGTTTCAAACTTTTTGTCTGGGTATTGAGTGCGGTGTTGTGCGGTCTCGCTGGAGCGCTGTATGTGCCACAGGTGGGCATTATCAACCCCAGCGAAATGTCGCCGACCAACTCCATCGAAGCGGCGGTTTGGGTCGCCCTCGGCGGGCGCGGCACTCTGATCGGCCCGCTGCTCGGCGCCGGCGTGGTCAATGGCATGAAGAGCTGGTTCACCGTGGCCTTCCCTGAGTACTGGCTGTTCTTCCTCGGCGCGTTGTTCATCGTCGTGACGTTGTACCTGCCCAAAGGCGTGATCGGTCTGCTGAAAAAACGAGGTGAATCATGAGAGTGACAGCGAGTGCTGAATTCATGCTGGAACCGGCGTTCTTTCCCGTCGAGCCGAACAAGGACGAGGGCACCAGCCGCGACTCGATCGGCCTCGGCCAGCGCGTCGGCCCGGGCCTCGACACCCGCCACGGCACGATCCTCACACTGGAAGACATCAGCGTCAGCTTCGACGGCTTTCGTGCACTGAACAATCTCAACCTGTACATCGGCGTCGGTGAACTGCGCTGCATCATCGGCCCCAACGGTGCCGGAAAAACCACCTTGATGGACGTCATCACCGGCAAGACCCGGCCCAGCCACGGCAAGGCCTGGTTCGGTGAAACCCTCGACCTGACGCAGATGAGCGAAGTGCAGATCGCCCAGTCCGGCATTGGCCGCAAGTTTCAGAAGCCGACCGTGTTCGAAGCCCTGAGCGTGTTTGAAAACCTTGAGCTGGCGCAGAAGACCGACAAATCGGTGTGGGCCAGTTTGCGCGCGCGTTTAAGCGGCGAACAGAAGGACCGCATCAGCGAAGTGCTGGAGACGATTCGCCTGACCACCTCGGTCAATCGCCAGGCCGGGCTGTTGTCCCACGGGCAGAAGCAGTTTCTGGAGATCGGCATGTTGCTGATGCAGGACCCGCAACTGCTGTTGCTCGACGAGCCGGTAGCGGGCATGACCGATGCCGAAACCGAGTTTACTGCCGAGCTGTTCAAGTCGCTGGCGGGCAAACATTCGTTGATGGTGGTGGAGCATGACATGGGCTTCGTCGGCTCGATTGCCGACCACGTCACGGTGCTGCATCAGGGCAGCGTGCTGGCTGAAGGCTCGCTGGAGCAAGTGCAGGAAAACGAGCGGGTGATCGAGGTCTATCTCGGCCGCTGAAGCGCAAACGCATTCCAAACTGTAGGAGTGAGCCTGCTCGCGATAGCGGTGTATCAGATACATAGACGTTGACTGACAC
>NZ_JABWQS010000130.1:0-202 GCF_014268545.1 Pseudomonas sp. SWRI81 | reverse complement strand
CGGGAGCAAAACACATCAAGGCGGTGCAGACGGTAAACGGGCAGACGTCCGCTGCAACTGACTTGCTTGAGTTCTACATCAAGCCCCCACTTCCAACAATTACTGAACCGCTGCCTAAGGCCAGTCATCTGGGCAATGTGCTGGTGAAAGGAGCGTGCATGACGGGGGCGACGGTTGTGGTGCAAGACTCTAACGGAAACCC
>NZ_JABWQS010000129.1:0-206 GCF_014268545.1 Pseudomonas sp. SWRI81 | reverse complement strand
AACGTGCCGACTGCGGCCAATGACGTGTACAACAATGGCAGCACCGTCAGCACCACCATCACTGGTGCCACCGGTGGTAATTTCGAAAACCTGGTGCCGAACCCGACGCCAGCGGTCACCACGATTACCGATTCGGTGGATAACACCGGCCTGACCTTGACCGCGACCAACAACATCGTCGAAGGCGGCCAGATCACTTACACCGC
>NZ_JABWQS010000128.1:0-210 GCF_014268545.1 Pseudomonas sp. SWRI81 | reverse complement strand
GATGGTTCTGACCGGGTTCGGCACAAGAACCTGTGGGAGCGGGCTTGCCCGCGAAGAGGCCAGCACAGTCAACATCTGCGCCGCCTGACCCACCGCTTTCGCGAGCAAGCCCGCTCCCACACTGGCTTGTGGTGATGGTTCTGACCGGGTTCGGCACAAGAACCTGTGGGAGCGGGCTTGCCCGCGAAGAGGCCAGCACAGTCAACATCT